>NZ_DGRD01000034.1:0-19492 GCF_002390965.1 Corynebacterium sp. UBA4397 | reverse complement strand
CACCGGCAGGTGAAATACCTGAACAACGTTCTCGAGGGAGATCATGGTCGGCGGAAAAGGATCCTGGGGCCGAAAGGCGCGTTTTAAGAACCGGACATCTGCATATCGGACGTTGAAAGGGATGGAAGCGATGCACTCATTACGGAAAGGCCAGGGCGCGATGTTTGACCTCACGGGCAACCGAACCCGGATGCGGTGATCGTCAGCCGGGTGTTCGAGGCTGCCTGAGAACGCCGACACGCAGCGAGCATCAGAGGATGAAGACTGGGTCGTCACGGCTCTCCGCCTGAAGTTTGCAACAGCACCGCCCAAGGTATCTGCTTGCGCTGTTTCTGACTGCGCTTATAACATCAACGGCTGCCGCGCCTTCGCGGTGTCCGTCAACACCGCCGCGGAATGCAGCACCTATATCCCGCGCGATGAGAAGGTCAGCTCGCCCAAGGTCAACGCCCAGGTTGGCGCCTGCCAACGCGCCACCTGCGTGCACAACATGGACTTGGAGTGCACTGCCAAGAACGTCAGTTTCGACCGTTCCGATGGCAAGGCCGAGTGTTTGAGCTTCAGCCAGCGCTAGAGTCTCAGCCGGTGCAAGAGCCGCTGCACTTTGTACAGGCAGAAAGAAACCCGCCGTGGATGAATTCCCACGGTGGGTTTCTTTTTGGGTTGTGATTCTTACTCGGCAGGTTCTTCTTGCTTGTTTGCGCCGAGTTTATTCTCATCGAGGCGCAGGCTTAAGCCACCGAATACGTCCACGATGGCGTTGTAGATAAAAGCCATCAGTGGCGCGAGCAGTGTCATGAGCACCGCGGTGATTGCCCCGACGAGGGCGGAAAGTGAGAGCACTACGCCGAAGGTGACTTCAAAGCCACCGCCGACGCCGCCTACAAGGCTGTTGAGGTCCTCCCAGATTCCTACCTGGTCTAGGCCGAAGTAGAGAAGGCACACCGCCAGTAGCCAGGCCACGAGTCCGACGAGAGACAATGCCAACCCCACGCGAAACGCGGAGAAAGGCGAGATGCGTGCGAGGGTTACTTCCCGTTGTGCCATGGATTTATTCCTCACCCTTGTCGTGGAGGTTCTCCCCGAGCTTGAGGTGCTCCTGCTGAACATCCTCGACCGACTTCTCACCCTTGGCTACAGCCTGGGCGTCTTCCTCACCATCGTCCTCGACGTTGCGGTCAATGGCAAGCAATTCAACATCATCGGCCAAGTTCACCAGACGCACTCCCATGGTTGCACGGGAGGAAGGTCGAATCTGGTTGGCCTCGGTACGGATGACTCCGCCGGCGGAGGTGATGGCTAAGATCTCGTCCTCTTCCTCCACGGCGATGGCGCCAATGAGCTTGCCGCGCTTCGGGGTGTACTTGAAGGTCATGACACCCATGCCGCCACGGCCCTGCGGGCTGTACTCCACGATTGCGGTGCGCTTGCCATAGCCGCCGGAGGTGGCCACGAGCAGGAACTGCCCATCGTGCACGACGGACATCGATAGCAGCTGATCGTCACCACGGAAGCGCATACCCTTCACGCCGGCGGTAGCGCGACCCATGGGACGCAGCTGATCATCATCGGCGGTGAAGCGAATGGCCTGGCCCTGCTCCGAGGTCAACAGGATGTCATCGCCCTCATCGACCAAGGAAGCACCAATGAGTGCATCACCCTCGTTGAGGTTGATGGCGATAAGGCCTGCGGAACGCGCGGACTCATAATCGGTCAGGCGTGACTTCTTAACCCGGCCCTGCTGGGTGGCGAGCACCAGATAAGGAGCATCCTCATAGGATTGAATCTGAATGACCTGGGCGATCTTCTCGCCAGGCTGGAACTCCAGCAGGTTGGCCACGTGCTGACCGCGGGCGGTACGGCCTGCCTCCGGAAGCTCATAGGCCTTGAGGCGGTAAACGCGTCCGAAGTTGGTGAAGAAGAGAATCCAATCGTGCGTCGAGCACACGAAGAAGTTCTTGACTATGTCATCCTGCTTGAGCTCCGCGCCGCGTACTCCCTTGCCGCCGCGCTTTTGAGCCTTATAAGAATCAACCTTCGTGCGCTTGGCATAGCCGGTGGCAGTGATGGTGACAACGACATTCTCGCGGGCGATGAGATCCTCATCGGAGACATCGCCCGTGGCGGAGATGATCTGCGTGCGGCGCTCATCGCCGTACTTCTCCACGATCTGGGCCAGCTCATCATGCACGATGGCACGCTGGCGCTCCTCGCGGGCCAGAATATCCTTCAGGTCTTCGATGATCTTTTCGATCTCCGCCAACTCATCGATGATCTTCTGCCGCTCCAGGGCGGCCAGGCGGCGCAGCTGCATGGCCAGGATGGCATCCGCCTGGATGTCATCCACGTCAAGCAGGACCTTCAGTCCCTCACGCGCCTCATCCACGGTGGGCGAGCGGCGAATCAAGGCAATGACCTCATCGAGCATATCGAGCGCCTTGACCAAACCGCGCAGGATATGGGCACGCTTCTCGGCCTCATCGAGACGGTACTGAGTACGCCGGACGATGACCTCGATCTGGTGCGTGACGTAGTAGCGCAGCATCTGGTCGATGCGCAACGTCCGCGGCACTCCATCGACGATGGAGAGCATGTTGGCGCCGAAGGAGGTCTGCAGCTGTGAGTGCTTATACAGGTTATTGAGCACCACGCGCGCCACGGCATCACGCTTGAGGGTGACAACGATGCGCATACCAATGCGGTCCGAGGACTCATCCTCAATCTTGGAGATGCCAGCGATCTTGCCGTTGGCCACGGACTCCGCGATATTGGAGATCATGTTATCCGGGTTGACCTGGAAAGGTAGCTCAGTGATGACGATGGTCTGGCGGGAGCCACTTTCCTCGATCGCGGTGACCCCGCGCATGCGGATAGAGCCGCGGCCTGTGGTATAGGCATCCTTGATGCCGCCATCTCCCACGATGAGTCCTGCGGTGGGGAAATCCGGGCCCTTGACGCGTTCCATGCACGCGGCCAAGGCATCCTCATCGCTGGCGCCGGGGTGATCCAGCAGCCAGTAGATGGCCTCCGCCAATTCGTTGAGGTTGTGCGGAGGAATGTTGGTGGCCATGCCCACGGCAATACCGCCGGAACCGTTCATCAACAGGTTAGGAACGCGGGAGGGAAGGATATCCGGTTCCTGGGTCTTGCCATCGTAGTTCGGGGAGAAGTCAACGGTGTTCTCGCGGATATCGCGCACCATTTCCATGGCCAAAGGAGTCATGCGGCACTCGGTATAACGCATGGCGGCGGGGCCGTCATTACCGCGGGAGCCGAAGTTACCTTGTCCATCTACCAGCGGATAGCGCATGTTCCAGGACTGGGCCAGACGGACCAACGTGTCATAGATGGCGGAATCGCCGTGCGGGTGGAACTGGCCCATGGTGTCGGAGACCGGGCGGGCGGACTTCACATAGCCGCGCTCTGGGCGGTAGCCCGAATCAAACATGGCGTAGAGGATGCGGCGGTGCACCGGCTTCAGTCCGTCACGGACCTCGGGCAGTGCGCGGCCGACGATGACGGACATGGCGTAGTCGATATAACTCGACTCCATCTCCTCATTAATGTCAATCGGATGGACGCGATCAAAAAGATCGTCATTGTGGTCACTCATAGCGAGTCATTTTACCCGCTCACCGCCTAAAAAGCCCGTTATGACGCCCTCTAGGCCATCAAGCACCCTGCAAGTGATACCACCGCGATACCATTTAGGCACAAAAGTGTTAGGATCTGCGGCATGGCAATGACCCTGCGCTTGACCCCCGATCAAGATCACGCCCTCACCCTGCTGGCTTCCGCGCAGGGCACCTCGAAGCACGAGGCGGCCATCCGTGCCATTGTCTCCGCCGCTGCCCGCACGCTTGCCGACGGCGCTGTGCAAGACACCGCCCGCCGCCTCCTGCCTGGCCGCGCCGAGCTCGAGGCCGAGATTCGGCGCGCGCGTTCGTGACCCCCACCCTGTCACCCGAGCAGTTACTGCTCATCGCCCGCGAGTTCTGTGCTCTCTATAACGTGCGCATCAGCAACTTTTCGGCCCTAGTAGCCGCGAGCGCAGCCGCGCACGCCCGCATCGAGGGGCTGCCCGTCCACGGCTCTCCTCGCGCCGCAGCCCATGCCTTGGGGGAGGTTTTAAGCAAGGTAGAAGCCCTCAGCGGCCACAACCGCGAGTTTGCCGCTCTATGCGAGCGCGTGTTTCTAGCCCTTGCGCAGGACTAATCGCCCCGGAATCTCTCCGTCGAGACTCCTCGCGATTTTCTCCAAAGGTCTATTTCACAGGGTGAACTTGTGGTTAACTACCTCACATGAAAACTGTCAACCATTCGTTAAAGGCTGTGGTGGCAGCGACTGCTGCGATCTCCCTCGGGCTCTCCTTGAGCTCGTGCACCAACAACAGCGACACCCCATCTACGCCCTCTACCTCAGATACCGCGGCCGCGACCGCCCCCGCCCCGCAGCCCTGTGAACTCCCCGCCGGTAGCGAAGCCAGTGGCCCTGCCACCGGCACCCACAGTGGTGAGGATATTTCGGTCGCCCCGGAGATTGCCACCGGATACCGTTCCGGCATGGAACCGGTTACCACCCAGAACTACGCGGTGGCCACTGCCAATCCCTTGGCCTCCCAAGCCGCCTGTGCGGTGCTCCTGGAGGGCGGTACTGCCGCAGATGCCCTGGTAGCAGCCCAATTCACGTTGGGTCTGACTGAGCCACAATCCTCCGGCATCGGCGGTGGCGGATACATTGTCTACTACGACGCGCAGAAGGATGAAGTTTCTGCCATCGACGCCCGCGAAACCGCCCCGGTTGCCGCTGACGAGAACTACCTCATCCACGTCTCAGATCAAGACACTTCCGCCCCAGTCCCTGACGCCCGCCGCTCGGGGCGCTCCATCGGGGTCCCCGGGATCGTCGCCGGGCTGGGAGAACTCCACGCTGAGCACGGAAAAACCGCCTGGGATCAGATTCTCGAGCCCACCGCAGATCTTGCCTCCGCAGGTTTTGAGATTAGCCCACGCATGTCTGCCTCCATCGCCAGTTCCGCCGAGGACTTGGCCACAGACCCCGAGGCCGCCGAGTACTTCCTCAACGAGGATGGCAGCGCCAAGGAAGCCGGCACGCTGCTCAAGAACCCCGCCTACGCTGACACCGTCAGGGAAATAGCGACGGGAGGCGCGGATGCCTTCTATACCGGCGATATTGCTGCAGCAATTGTGGACCGCGCAACGCGCAACGTCGAAGACTTTACCCCCTCGCTCATGTCCACCGCCGATTTGGCTGCCTATACTCCCGAGAAATCAGAAGCGCTGTGTGGTCCTTACCGCGACCGCATCATCTGCGGCATGCCGCCCTCTTCTTCCGGTGGCATCGCCGTGATCGAGACTCTGGGAATCCTCAACAACGTCGACCTTGCAAAGTATGCGCCAAGCGATGTCGGCCTCGACGGCGGACTGCCCAACGTCGAGGCAATCCACCTCATCTCGGAGGCCGAGCGCCTGGCCTATGCCGACCGCGACGCCTATGTGGGGGATCCTGCCTTCGTCAGCGTTCCCGGTGGCGGAATAGATGAGCTGATTAGCCCCGAGTACACCCGTGAGCGGGCCGGACAGATTAACCCGGATACCTCCATGGGTGAGGCTCAACCAGGCTTAAGCACCGCTGCTGCGGGGCCTATCACCCCTGAGCACGGCACCAGCCACATCTCCGTCATTGATTCCTATGGCAACGCGGCCTCATTGACCACCAGTGTGGAAGCAGCTTTCGGTTCCTTCCACTTCACCCGCGGGTTTATCCTCAACAACCAGCTCACGGACTTCTCCGCCGAGCCCACCAATGAGGCCGGCGAGCCCGTAGCCAACCGCGTCGAGTCCGCCAAACGCCCGCGCTCTTCGATGTCTCCCATGCTCGTCTTCGCTGGGGCCGGTGCCGCAGGAACCGATTCCACCACAGACCGCGGCGATCTCGAGATGGTGGTGGGCTCCCCCGGCGGCTCCCTCATCATCCAATTCGTGGTCAAAACCTTGGTCAATATGATCGACTGGGGAATGGACCCGCAACAGGCGGTCTCCGCGCCCAACTTTGGCGCAATGAATAAACCAGAAACCGGAATAGGAACTGAGCACCCGCTGCTCGCCGAGCATGAAAGCGAGATCGCAGAAGGACTCGAGCAGCGGGGACATGAGGTCAACGCCACCGATCAATCCAGCGGCCTATCGGCCCTGGTGCGCAGCGGCGAAGACATCATCGGCGGCGCGGACCCGCGCCGTGAAGGAGTGGTCCTCGGAGGGACTTAAAGCCTCCCCTCCTTAGACGTCGAGGAAGCGAACATCCTTGGCGCGACGGGTGATGAACGAACGGCGAGCCGAGACATCATCACCCATGAGGATGGAGAAGAGCTCGTCGGCGCGCTGCGCATCCTCCAAGTCCACGCGACGCAAGATGCGGCTGGCAGGATCCAGGGTGGTCTCCCACAGCTCGGAGGAGTTCATCTCTCCTAGACCCTTGTAACGCTGGATGCCGTCATCCTTGTTGATCTTGCGGTTCTCCGCCAGACCCTCGGCCAAAAGCTGGTCACGCTCTTCGTCAGAGTAGGCAAAGCCCGGCTCGCCCTTGCCCCACTTGAGCTTGTACAGCGGCGGATTAGCCAGGTAGACGTGGCCATCCTCCACTAGCTGCGGCATGAAGCGGAAGAGCAGAGTGAGCAGCAAGGTGGCGATGTGCTGGCCATCGACGTCGGCGTCCGCCATGAGGACGATCTTGTCATAGCGCAGCTTCTTGATATCGAATTCCTCGTGGATACCGGTGCCCAGAGCCGTGATGATGGCCTGGACCTCGGCGTTCTTCAAGACCTTATCCATGCGGGCCTTCTCCACGTTGAGGATCTTGCCGCGCAGCGGAAGGATGGCCTGGAACATCGAGTCACGCCCGCCCTTGGCGGAGCCACCTGCGGAGTCACCCTCCACGATGTAGAGCTCGGAGATCTTGGGATCCTTGGAACGACAATCCGCGAGCTTGCCGGGCAGACCGCCAAGATCGGTCGCGGACTTGCGGCGCACCATTTCGCGAGCCTTGCGGGCCGCCATGCGCGCGTGAGCGGAAGACACAGCCTTGTTGATGATGGCCTTTGCCTCGGCCGGATTGGCATCAAACCAATCGTTCACATGCTCGTTGACCGCGCGCTGCACAAAGCCCTTGATCTCCGAGTTTCCGAGTTTGGTCTTGGTCTGACCCTCGAACTGCGGATCGCCGACCTTGACCGAGATGACTGCGGCAAGGCCTTCGCGGCAATCGTCTCCGGAGAGGTTGCCGTCCTTCTCCTTGATGAGCTTGTGCTCTTTGGCGTAGCGGTTCATCAGGGAGGTCAGCGCTGCGCGGAAACCCTCCTCGTGGGTGCCGCCCTCATAGGTATTGATGGTGTTGGCGAAGGTGTGGACGGACTCCTTGTAGCCCTGATTCCACTGCATAGCCACCTCGACCTCGTGCTCTTCGCCCTTGGCATCGAAAGCAACGATGGTGGGGTGAATCGGGGTCTTGGACTTGTTGAGGAACTTGACGTAGTCAATAAGGCCGTCTGGGTAGTAGAAGGTGATCTTCTTCTGCAGCTTCTTGCCGGACTTCTTAGCCTCAGGCGCGCCGGTTGACAGATCTGCGCTGGCATCAGGGTCCACGCCTGCAGAACCATCCGTGTCATCAAATGACTCGGCATCAAGGGTGGTCTCCCCCGACTCCGCATCAGCGATGGCTTCAAGCTCGAGCTGCTCGCGGGTAACGCGCTCATCAATGAGCTCAATGGTCAGGCCTTTATTAAGGAAGGCCATCTCCTGCAGCCTGCGCGAGATAACCTTGAAGTCATACTCGGTGGTCTCGAAGATTTCCGGATCCGCCCAGAAGCGGATGATCGTTCCGGTGCCACGGGCGTTGCCGCCCTCCACCAGATCCTCGGGGATGGCGTTGCTGAAGTTCTGGTACCAGTGCTTACCGTCGCGCTTGATCTCCGCCTCGACGCGGGTGGAAAGCGCGTTGACCACGGAAATGCCGACTCCGTGCAGGCCACCAGAGACGGCATAGGAATCAGAATCAAACTTGCCACCAGCGTGCAGTTGGGTCATAACGACCTGGACGGTAGGCGCACCGGAGGCGTGCATCTCGACGGGGATGCCGCGGCCGTCATCGATGACTTCCACGCCCCCATCAGCCAAGAGCTTGACGGTAACCTTCGAAGCAAAACCTGCCATGGCCTCATCGACGGAGTTATCCACGACCTCCCAGATCAGGTGGTGCAGGCCGCGCACACCGGTGGAACCGATGTACATACCCGGACGCTTACGAACGGCCTCGAGTCCTTCGAGGATCGTAATTGAGCCGGCATCATATGCGTGTTGTTCAGCCACGGATGCTTGTTCTCCTTTTGGCTAGGGCTAATTTTAAGACTTTCTATATTCTACACTGTGCCCCCCTACTAAAGGACTCCCCACACCTGCTAGAGGGCGCAAATGGCGCGTTATTTGGCGCGGGCACCTGTCGGGCTATCCGTAGGTATCAGTGGAGCCCTGCGGCTTGACCCACAACCTGCCCTCATAGTTGCGATGCTGCTTTGGCCCCTGTATCCGCAGTTCAGCGATAACATCGGGACCCAGCCGCGCCGCAATCTTTTGCAAGATCTGGCGCTGCAGGTAACGCAGCTCAGTGGCCCAGTTGGAGTTATCGCAGGAGACGTAGACGATCTGGTCTTTAATGCGCTCCGGCTTGGTGTGCGCCGCGATCTTTGGACCAACAAGATTTTCCCAATTTCCCATGATCCAACCGTGCGCAAGCTCGTGCTCCCAACCTCGCTGGCCAATTTCCCGGCGAATCTGCGAACCAAGGGAAGGAATGTCCAGGCTACGGCGCTGGCGACGTCCATCCTTGCCGGTAGGTCTACCCGGCTGAAAAGAACGCGGTCGGGACGAGGCCGGGGCATCTAACTTCATCGGCGGCGCCTTTTGGGTCAACTTGGGAGGATTCTTCGCATTCTTGCGCACACGCTGAAAGAACTCCTGGATCGGATCAGTCATAATCTAAGCCTCACCCACGCGATTAATCTCCGAGATCCTGCCCTGCGCGCCATCCCGCACGGAGACCTCAAAGCGAACGATGGGTTCCAGATTACCCGGCAAGTCCTCGTCGACGGCGGCGGTGATGAGCACTTGCTCGGCCTCCGCCGCGAGGTGCACCAACTTCTCGCGGCGCTTGGCATCGAGTTCAGCAAAAACATCATCCAAGATGAGGATCGGGTCCGAGCCTTCCGCGCGCAAGAGATTGAACTCCGCAAGACGCAGGGCGATGGCATAGGACCAGGTCTCACCGTGGCTGGCAAACCCCTTCGCCGGGTGATCGCCCAAGTCCAATACCAGGTCATCGCGATGTGGTCCGACCAGGGAGGATCCACGTTCAATCTCGCGCTGCCGCAGATTGGCAAGCTCGGTGAGCATGACCGCTTCGAGGACGTCCCTGTCCGCGGTATCGACCGTGGATTTATAGGAAACGCGAGCGGGGCGAGACTCTGGGGCAAGGCCGCTATAGGCGGAGGCGATGAGGTGGGAAAGCTCGTCGACAAGCAGGAGGCGTGCCTGAATGACCTGGGCCCCGAAGTGGGCCAACTGCCCGTCCCACACGTCCAAGGTGGCCAAGGCTGCCGCACCGTCGCTGTCACCATAGCCCCGTCGCAGGCTTAACGAAGCCGACTTCAGCAAGGCGTTGCGTTGCTTAAGGACCTTGTCAAAATCAGCCTTGACCCCGGCTAGACGCGGGGTGCGGCTGGCAATAATGTTGTCGAGATATGCGCGGCGAGATGCGGGTTCCCCGCGCACCAGAGCGATGTCCTCCGGGGAAAAAAGCACCGATCTCACCACGCCGAGGAGCTCCCGCGGGCTCTGCAAACGCGTGCGATTTATCTGTGCCTGGTTGCCAGCATGCGCTTTGATGAGCAGGTGCGCAGTTAGCTCCCGTCCCTCATTGACTGCGGTGACGGACACCCTTGCATTCTCTGCGCCCTGCCTGACCAGCGGTGCATCGTGGGAGACGCGGTGAGAGGAAAGGTGAGCACAGTAGCCCACTGCTTCGACGATATTGGTCTTGCCGAATCCGTTGCGCCCGACGAAAAGGGTGATGCCCGGCCCAAGCTGAATACTAAGGCTGGGCCACGAGCGAAAATCCCGGAGATCGAGGTCGCGAATGTACATTAACCCGGCAGACGAACCGGCATGAGCAGGTAGGTGAAATCAGTCTGCGGTGTGGGGAAGACTCCATCCTCGTTGACCTCGGGCAGAACCTCAGGCTCTGGAATCATGATTGCCGGGCGCGAAGGCTCGGTGAATCCGAAGACCACGCGGTTGGTATGAACCACGGAAAGTCCATCTTTGAGGTATCCCGGGTTGAAAGCGATGAGGAACTCGTCGCGGCCGGTGAAAGCACAAGGCAGGGTCTCGGTGGCGTTGCCGGATTCGGCCCCGGCGGCGAGAATGACCTGGCCCTCGGAGAACTCCATGCGGATCTGCGCGTTGCGGTCCGTGAGCAGGGAAACGCGGCGGATGGCCTCCTGCAGCGGTGCCACCTCGATGCTGGCAATGGCCGTATGCGTCTTCGGCAGCAGCGGCGCCACGTTGGGGAAGTCTGCATCGAGCATGCGGGTGGTGATCTCCCGATTAGCGGCGTGAACGCCGAAAAGACCTTCTGCGCCGATGTTCTCGCCCTCACCGACGGCGATTTCTACGGGAGTATTCAAGTGAGTATCAAGCGATCGCCCGGTTTCCTGCAGCGTCTTCGCCGGTACCAAGAGCTTGGCCTGAACGTCTGGGGAGCTGGGATCCCACTCAAGGGTGCGCATGGCTAGACGGAAACGGTCCGTCGCCGTCATCTCGACGTGGGAGCCACGAATATCCATGTGAACACCGGTGAGCATAGGCAGGGTGTCATCGCGCCCAGCTGCGGAGGCGACCTGGCTGATAGCCTCCACGAAAAGCTGCGGCTGGATGGTTCCAGTCACCGCGGGAAGCTGAGGAAGCTGCGGATAATCATCGAGAGGAATGATGGGCAGCGAAAAACGCGAGGAACCACAGGAAAGCACCACCTGGGAATTGTCCTCGAGCGTCATCTCGACTTCCTTGTTGGGCAAGGTAGCAACGATGTCTGCCAGGAGCTTGCCGGCGACGGCGATGCGGCCGGGCTCATCCACCATGGCCGCGATGCGCACGCGGGTGGAAACCTCGTAGTCGAATCCCGAGAATTCCAAACCTTTGTCATCCGCGGTGATGAGCATCGCGCGAAGAACCGGTTGGGCAACTTTGGATGGAAGACTGCGTGCAACCCAGGAAACGGCATCGGCCAAGTCATCTTTGGCAACGCGAAATGACACAGATTGTTCCATGGTTACGAGGAGCTCCTCTACAAAAGTTGTTACTTACAAGAAATTTGGATTCTTCCAACCTACCGCATGCCGCCAGGCCTTCGAACTTTTGTAATTCATCTTTGCCGCTCTCTGCTCCACCCGGCGGTGGGCGAGGGCGAGGCGAATTACACACATCCTTTTTCTTCTTTAAAGATCAGGGAAATTATTTAGTAGTAGTAGTAACCGCTGTGGAATCTGTGTTTAAGTGCCAAAACTCGCTGCTAACGACATAAAAGCAGGGTGTGATCGAGGTTGTGTAATTCCTGTGATCAAATGACAAGAATTGTGGATAACTTTTCGGGGGTCGAAGTTGTCCACAACCTGTCCCCAGAATTCTTGTCATTCCCAACAGGATTGATCACAGCAGGCCGCATGACCTACCTGGACTGTGGAATTTCAAAATGTGATCAAGATCTACGAATTACAACAATGGAATTACACAGCTGTGAATAACTTCTGTGGATAAGTTTCGACGGTTAGTTGCGGGCTAGATTGCAGGCATGCCAAAAGACGCCGCACTCCTTGGTGTTGTGAGGCAACGTGAAGGAAAACGGCGTCGATAAGCAGCGAAGATCGCGGGAGGATGGCGCAGCTTAGGCGGTCCCGCGATTCTTGATGCGTTGGGTCAGCGCCTGGATTTCGTCGTAGGTATTGCGCTTCTCTGTCATTTCCTTGCGGATCTTGCGGTCCGCATAGATGACGGTGGTGTGGTCCTTGCCGCCGAACTGCGCCCCGATCTTCGGCAGGGATAACTCGGTGAGTTCGCGGCACAGATACATGGCTAGCTGTCGCGCATGCGAAACGGCCCGTTTCTTACCTGCACCCCGCAGGGTTTCGACATCGATGTCGAAGTATTCTGCGGTCACCTGCATGATGGCAGCGGCGGTGATCTGACGATCCGCGGAATCCGGAGCAAGATCACGCAGGGCGATCTCGGCCATCTCCAGATTGATCGGCTCATTGACCAGGGAAGAATAGGCCGAGACGCGGATGAGGGCGCCCTCGAGCTCGCGGATGGAGGACTCGAAGCGGGAGGCAATGAGCTCTAAGACCGAGCGGTCAACGATGGTGCCATCGGCCGCGGCCTTCTTCATCAAGATGGCGATGCGCGTTTCCAGGTCTGGCGGCTGAATATCGGTGATGAGCCCGCCTTCAAAACGGGTACGCAGGCGATCTTCCAAGGTCACCAGCTGTTTCGGAGGGCGATCGGAGGACAAGATGATCTGCTTATTCGCCTGGTGCAGCGCATTGAAGGTGTGGAAGAACTCTTCCTGAGTTGATTCTTTGCCCTCGAGGAACTGAATATCATCCACCATCAAGATGTCGAGGTTGCGGTAGCGCCGCTTGAATGATTCCTGGCGGTCATCGCGCAGAGAGTTGATGTAGTCATTGGTGAACTCTTCCGAGGACACATACTTCACCCGCAGCCCCGGGTGCAGCAGCTGCGCATAGTTTCCGGCCGCGTGGAGCAGGTGCGTCTTTCCCAGCCCGGATCCGCCCCAAATAAACAGAGGATTATATGCACGCGCGGGGTTCTCCGCGACGGCAACGGCGGCGCCGTTGGCAAAGCGGTTGGAGGAGCCGATGACGAAGCTATCGAAGGTGTGCTTGGGATTCAGAGACTTCTCGCGGTTGGGATCGTGCGCGGGGGCTTCCCGGGGGATGCGTGCAGCATGCGGTCCGGGTTGCTGGTAATGCGCCGCCAGCTCGTCGAGGCTGGCGGGAGCGTGCGAGATCTGCCAATCCGCACCATGAGAGGTGGAACTCATCTGCCGTGGGCGGCTGACCTGTGGTGGAGATGCCGGTGGTGGTGAGAACTGAGGTGCCTGCGGCGGCTGCGGAGCTTGGGATGCTTGTGGAGTCGGCGAAGCCAGCGGTCCGGGATTGCCCTGGGTCGGCTGGGACTGGGCGCCGCCAGCATCATCGGCCAACTCAGGATTGGCAAGGGTTACGGCCAAGGAACAAGGCCGGCCGAGTTGGCGGGCTAGAGCCTTGGAGATATGGGGGCCGAGATCATTTTCCACCACGTTCTTCGCGGTCATGTCTGGGGCCGCGATAAGCGCATAGCCATCCATCATCATGATGGGGCGCGCAAGTTGAAGGTAAAGGCGCTGCGTGTGATTGAAATTGGGGACATCCGAGTTGGGTTGCTCAGATTGGGCGAGCAGATCTTCTACTACTGCTCGCCAGGTCGCATTAATAGCCGATTGTTGGTCGGACACACCAGTACCTTTGGAAAATAGAGGGATGGATGGACAAGAGGATCGAATGACACCTTTAAGTGGCCTCTCCGCTTCTGTAATTCTTAACGGTTGAGCCGACGCCGGAGAGTAGCAGTGTGAATTCCACGGCGAAGAACACTGCAGTTTTCACACGGGTTTTCAGGGTGTCACCTCGATCTCCACAGAGTTATTCACAGCTGTGAGTAAATTGTTTATCCACAGCCTAGTGGATAGCTGTGGATAACTCCGAATCGGGTCACAATGGCACTTTAGCTGGGGTAACGTTAAAAGTCTAAACCGGTTATCGAGAGTTATCCACACCCTGTGGGCGACTGTGGAATTTGATTATTCAGTTCTACCGCCGATCCGTGGAGGGTGTCTAGCCTCCCCAGCAGCGGGTGTGGGCGGGCCGCGGGAGAGGCGGCAGCGGGCGTGCAAACTTGTGCAGGGTGATGCCCCTAAATGCCCCTTAAGCTGGGAGAAAAAACATCTTTGTAATTTCGGGTGTACCCGTGTGTCGATTTGTTTCGAGGTGCCTGTTTCACGTAATCTGTCATGGTCTATCGCAGCGAAACGTTGCGCGTGAGAGTGTCCGCACCACTTGGTGTACCGAGTCGCTTAAACACTCACGAATTCCATTCATCAGTGGATTCCCGGCATACGTGTGGGGAATCGGCTAACAACTTCAAGGAGAATTAACGTGGCAAAGGGTAAGCGCACGTTCCAACCCAACAACCGTCGTCGTGCACGCAAGCACGGCTTCCGTACCCGCATGAGCACTCGTGCAGGTCGCGCCATTGTTGCAGCCCGTCGCAAGAAGGGCCGCGCTAAGCTGACCGCTTAAGTCATGCTTCCTTCCCAGCATAAACTCACTTCGCCGACGCAGTTTCGGCGTGTAATCAAAGGTGGAAGCAGGGCTGGGACCCGCACGCTAGTCGTGCACATGCAGGAGCGGCAGCGCAGCACCGAAGACATCGCGGCCTCCGGGCCGCGCTTTGGGCTCGTTGTTTCCAAAGCCGTCGGGAATGCAGTGGTTCGCCACCGTACCGCCCGGCGGCTTCGGCATGTGTGCATGGCGCTTGCTGGTCTCTTGCCTGCGCACGCCGACATCGTCATCCGGGCACTCCCCGCCAGTGCAGAAGCCAGCAGCGCCAAGCTCGCGGCGGATCTCTTGAAAGCTGTGCGGAAAAAATGGGATATCTAAACACCCAGGGTGAGGAGATACCGAAGGCCCGCGGTCTAGCCAAGGTTCTTGTCGCGGCGGTTCGCTTCTACCAAAAATACCTGTCAGCACTTAAGATGGGTTCAACCTGTCGTTTCGAACCGACATGCAGCGCCTACGCGCTTGAGGCTATTTCCATTCACGGAGCCTTCAAGGGCACGGTCATGGCAATCGCTAGGCTCTGTAAGTGCGGCCCCTGGCATCCGGGAGGTTTCGATTTCGTTCCGGCTAAGAACAACAACTGAGGACTACAACACTCGTGCTTAATTTCGTTTACTGGCCCATCTCGGCCATTCTATGGTTCTGGCATTGGCTGCTCAGTCTCGTACTGAATCCTGCCTGGGGCATTACCTGGATCCTTTCCATCGTCTTGCTCACTTGGACCATCAAAGCCATCATGGTCAAGCCGACCATCAACCAGTTGCGATCTTCCCGCAAGATGCAGGAGATTCAACCGAAGCTGCAAGAGATCCGTACCAAGTACGCCAATGATCAAATGAAGGCTTCGCAGGAGATGCAGAAGATCTACAAGGAATCGGGCGTTCGTCCGATTGCTGGCTGTCTTCCCATGCTCGCGCAGATGCCGGTGTTCATCGGCCTCTTCCACGTCTTGCGTTCCTTCGACCGCACCGTTTCCGTGGCCGGTGGCATCGGACACCCCGCCGGGGATCCCATGTCCATCGAGGCCAATGCGAATACCGCGAACTACATCTTCTCCCCAGAGCTTGTGCAGCAGTTCCTCGATGCCAAGATTTTCGGCATTCCTCTGGTGGCTAACCTGCGCGTTAATTCGCCCATCTTGCAGGATGTCACCTCCACACAGGCTGCCTTCATCATCGTCCCGCTCATCGCTGTGATCGCGGTGCTCACTCACTTCAATGCTCGGATGACTCTTTCCCGCCAGGAAGCTCGCCGTGACGCTGGCAAGACCGTTGCCCCCCAGGGACAGAATGCGGAAATGATGCAGCAGCAGATGGCCATGATGAACAAGATGATGCTGTGGTTCATGCCAGCCATGCTGGTATTCTCCGGCTTCATCTGGCCTATCGGCTTGCTCTTCTACATGCTCTCCAACACCGTGTGGACTTTCTTCCAGACTCGCCTCGTCTTTGCCAAGATGGACCGCGAGGAAGAAGCCGAAGAGGCCGCTAAGGTGGAGCTCAAGCGAACCACCGCTCCTAAGCCCGGCGCTCGCAAGAAGGACGCCCGGACTAAGAAGCAACGCAAAAAGAACAACTAGTTTAGTGTCGGTACTTTTATCAGTATCGACACTTCCTGATCCGAGGAGCTCCCTTGTCCGTGCTGGACCCGTCTGAAGTATTTGGCCCTCGCCTTGCCGTTGCGCAGGCTTATCACGATTCCCTGGCCACCGACGGGTCCATTCGTGGTTTTATCGGTCCCCGCGAGGTGCCGCGCCTATGGGAGCGCCACATCCTCAATTGCGCCGTCGTCAATAGCGTCATCCCCACGGGCGCCCGCGTGGTTGACGTGGGATCAGGGGCCGGCCTGCCGGGTATTCCCCTGGCTATTGCACGGCCCGATCTCCAACTGACCCTAGTCGAGCCGCTGCTGAAGCGTTCCAATTACCTTTCCGAGGTCGTAGAGCTGCTCGGACTCGACAACGTCACGGTCATCCGTGGGCGTGCCGAGGAGGGCCCAGTAAAGAAGGCCGTGGCAGGTGCTGATGTTGTCACCTCGCGGGCGGTCGCTCCCCTGGGCAAGCTCGCCAAGTGGTCCCTGCCGCTCGTGCGCAAGGGCGGTGAAATGATCGCGCTCAAGGGCAGTTCCGTGCTCGAGGAACTGGAGCGTGACGCCGCGGAGATAAAACGCGCCGGCGGAGGAAAAGCACAGGTAGAGACCATTGAGGGAACTACGATTATCCGTGTTCCCCGCGTGAACTAAGGTAGAGTCCATGACAATTCCACGTCTTATTACCATCGCCAATCAAAAGGGCGGAGTAGGCAAAACCACCAGTGCTGTGAACCTGGCGGCGGCTCTGGCAGAGGACGGAAAAAAAGTCCTGGTGATAGACCTGGATCCACAGGGTAATGCGTCAACCGCAGTGGGCGCTGAACACACCACAGGGACCAAGTCCAGCTACGAGGTTTTGCTCGGTGATTGCTCGGCGGAGCAGGCCATGCAGACCTCCCCTAGCTCCGAGAACCTCTATTGCATCCCTGCCACCATCGATCTGGCTGGCGCCGAAATCGAGATGGTCTCGCTCGTGCGCAGGGAGTTCCGTCTCTACGATGCGCTGCATAATGGTTTCATTGAGGAGCAGGGTTTTGAATACGTATTCATCGATTGCCCTCCCTCCTTGGGCCTGCTCACCATCAACGCCATGACTTGTGCGGAAGAGATCATCATTCCCATTCAGTGCGAGTACTACGCGCTCGAGGGCGTGGGACAGCTGTTGGGCAATATCTCCATGATTCGCCAGCATCTCAACCAGGAGCTGCATATCTCCGCCGTTCTTTTAACTATGTATGACGCGCGCACCAAGCTAGCGCAGCAGGTTGTCAACGAGGTGAGGGAGCAATTCGGCGCCGTGGTACTTGGCAATGTCATCCCGCGCTCCGTGCGTGTTTCTGAGGCACCCGGCTATGGCAAGACCGTCATTGATTATGATCCCGCCTCCACTGGCGCCCGCGCCTACCTCGCCGCCGCCCGTGAACTCGATGCCCGGGGCGATTATGTACCGCACCCCTCTACCGGCGCCATCGGCGTGAGCCCGGAAATCTTCGCGGAACTGGAAGGATAGACAAGATATGTCAGAGCAAAAACAACGAGGTCTAGGCAAGGGCCTAGCCGCGCTCATCCCCTCCGGAAACGAAGCTCCCAGCCGTCGACCCCGCCTGGGAAACAGCGCCGCCGACATCATTCTCGGCAATGCTACCTCCTCCAAGGAGGCTTCCGGCGAAGGCAAGAAGGTAAAGGGCGCGCCCACCATTTCCCAGTCCGGTGGCTCCTCCAAGCGCCAGGCTCGCCCCGCGGCCATCGGCGCCACCTACCGCGAGATTCCCATCGGAGAGATTTCTCCCAACCCCCAGCAGCCGCGCGCCGTCTTCGATGAGGCAACACTCGAGGAGCTTGTCCACTCCATTCGTGAGTTTGGGCTGCTGCAGCCCGTGGTTGTCCGTCCCGCGTCAGATGGCGGCTTTGAGCTCATCATGGGTGAGCGCCGCTGGCGCGCATCCGCCAAGGCTGGTTTGGCCACCATTCCTGCCATCGTCCGCGATACCAAGGATGATGCTCTGCTGCGTGACGCACTGCTGGAGAATATCCACCGCGTCCAGCTCAACCCACTCGAAGAGGCACATGCCTACCAGCAGTTGCTCGAGGAATTTGGCGTTACTCAGAATGAGTTGGCTGATCGCATCGGGCGCTCGCGCCCGCAGGTGACCAACATGATTCGCCTCCTGCGCCTGCCGGTATCGGTGCAGAAGCGCGTAGCTGCTGGCACATTGAGTGCCGGGCACGCCCGCGCCATCCTAGGTCTGAGTGATCCAGCAGCAATGGATCTTATTGCTGATCGCGTCATTGCGGAGGGGCTGTCTGTGCGTGCCACGGAGGAGGCCGTCACTCTGTACAAGAGGGAGGGCGCGCCCGCTAAGTCTGCCAAGAAGGAGCCTGCCCCGCAGCCGCAGTTCTTCACCCATTCCGCGGAGCGCCTCGCGGACCGTTTCGATACCAAGGTCACCGTCACCATGGGTAAGCGCAAAGGAAAGATGGTGGTCGAGTTCGGCGACCAGGCAGACTTCGAGCGCATCATGTCCCTCATCGAAGGGCAATAAATGCCACTTGAGACGGTGCATGAGGGTTCGGTCATTCATCCTTTGGCCGCCAAGTCGGTCTTTTGGGAGCTCAAAACCACCGTTTCCGATCCGGCTTTCGAGAAGGAGGCTTGGATCTCCGCCGCTCTCATCCTCTTTGGGGAGTGCGGTTTTAGCATCGCGGATAAGGCCACCATCTTCTTCTGCTCGCGCGATCTCGCGCCCGGGGTTGCGAAGATGCCCACCGCTCCCCTTTCTGAGGACGCGGTATTCCTCAGCTCGATATTCATCAACCCCGAGTGCGCCCTGCGCGGTCTTGACACCGTGCTTGTCGACGCCGCGATTATGAACCTCAGCTCCCGCAACTTCCCCGCCGTCGAGGCCTTTGGATACCGCGACCACAATGAGGCTCGCGCGCTTCTAGGCAGCAAACCCGCATTCATCGGTCTGCCGCCGGTGGAGTCTTTGGAATCGGCTGGGTTTAGCGTTATCCGCGACCATCCCATTACCCCGCGCCTGCGCCTCGAACTTCCCCCGAAGTTTGATTTGCTCACGGCCGCCGCCGCTGAGGACCTCTTGGCCCAGGCCCTGGCCTAGAGGTGGGTGCCTCACAGAAGCCGGGCAGGACTTAAGAGGTTCTTCCAGTCTCCGCATGAGCCCGATCATTCAGGATAGGTCGGATGGCTTTGCTATTGCACTGCCAAGTTCTGGTTAGGCGGCCTGGCTGTGGATAACCGCCCCGGGCCTGGTGGGTTATCCACAGTTTCCTTGTTCGATGCGGGTTGGGGATTGTCGCGGCGGTGGGCGGTGTCCTAGCGTGGCGGTCATGGGCTTGCAGGAGTATTTCGCACAACTT
>NZ_DGRD01000020.1:0-97666 GCF_002390965.1 Corynebacterium sp. UBA4397 | reverse complement strand
CCACTCAAAAGGACTTGACCATGAACCTACGGCGCCCTTGGATTCAACTACATCGGAGAAGGTTATTGAGATCTTAAAAGAATTCCGGTCTTTGGGGCGCACCTTCATAATTTCTAGCCATGATGCGGCTGTGTTGGCTTCTGCGGATCGTGTTATCGATATAGAGGATCTGGGCCAGCGGGGAGCAACGGGCTAAGGGGGGCGGAGTGCCGGTTGTCAGTGATGCGCTGCTCGGATAGGCGCCAAGCATGGGGATGAGGAATCTTGGCTTAGGGCAGTCCCGCAGCAGCGTCCGCTACCACGGCTATTGGAGGGAGGGTAGAGTTTTAACGTCTGGCGTCCCATTATCTGGATCGCGGGGCCGGGCCTCGCTGTGGCAACCGGTTACCGTGGACGCGAAGAACTAATCTGAGACGCAGAAGTATGCAAAATCCAAGGAGAACTGTGAGTAATTCCCAGGTAAAGGAACCTTTGGCACGAATTCTGCTCCCCAAACGCGGCGAGCCTTTTGACGTGCGCATGCTCTACCTCATTGAGGCGGAGCACAACCGCGAGCGTCTGCGCTGGAGTGATCGCACCTCCGTCACCATCCCAGCCGGCGAAGAGGTTTCCTTCGAGACCTACTTCAACGCCTTCCCGGCCTCTTATTGGCGCCGCTGGTCGCAGCTGCGCTCGGTGGTGCTCGTGCTTGATGTGGAAGGTGAGGCCAATGTCTCCCTGTATCGCTCCAAGGAGGATGGGCAGCGCATTTCCGTGGCCAACCACCTAGTTACCACGGGCCACCACGAGTTTGAGATCCCGCTGAAGAACTTCGAAGACGGCGGCTGGCTGTGGTTCGATGTCACGGCGGAGACCGAGACGGTCATAGCTGACGCGGCGTGGTGCGCCCCGCACGCGCCGGGGGAGCAGATCCTGCCCGATGGCACGGCGATTGCACCCTCCGCCAAGAAGGTCGCGGTGGGTATCCCCACCTTCAACCGCCCCAGCGACGCCGTTGCAGCCCTGCAGGCATTGGGCGAGGACTCAGTAGTCGATGAGATCATCGAGGTTGTCCTCATGCCGGATCAGGGCACGCAGCACCCGGCGGATGAGCCGGGCTACGCCGAGGCAGTCGAGCACTTCGGGGAGCGTTTCCGCGAGTTCCGTCAGGGCAACCTGGGCGGCTCCGGAGGCTATTCGCGCATCATGTATGAGGCGCTGGAGAATACGGATGCGCCTTTCATCTTGTATATGGATGATGACATCGCCATCGAGCCGGACTCGATCCTGCGTGCCGTGCAGGTGGCGCGTTTCGCCGCCAAGCCCATCATCGTGGGCGGGCAGATGCTTAACCTGCAGGAGCGCTCGCAGCTGCGCACCACTGGCGAGCGTGTGGACCGCAAGGACTTCATGTGGTCCGCAGCAACCCACGCGGTCTACGATCATGATTTCGCCCAGTATCCGCTCAGCACCATCGGGGACGAGGAATCGCGGCTGGATCCGAAGAAGTATGATTCCCGGGCCCTGCACCGCCGGGTGGATGTGGAATATAACGGCTGGTGGATGTGCCTTTTCCCGCGGGTGGTGGCGGAAACCATTGGTCAGCCCTTGCCGCTGTTTATCAAGTGGGATGACACCGAGTACTCGCTGCGCGCAGCGCAGTACGGTTTCCCCACGGTGACCTGGCCGGGCGCGGCCATCTGGCACATGGCCTGGGCCGATAAGGATGACGCCATCGATTGGCAGGCCTACTTCCACCTGCGCAACCGCCTCATCGTCGCGGCCTTGTACCACGATGGGGACCCCAAGGGCATCACCAAGTCCATCTTCAAGTCCACCCTCAAGCACACGATGTGCATGGAGTACTCCACCATGGCCATACAGCTCGAGGCCATGCAGGACTTCTTGGCCGGCCCGAGCCACCTTTTCGATATCTTGGAGACCTCGCTGCCGCGCATCGCCGCTATCCGCAAGAACTATTCGGACGCGGTCATCCTCGAATCCGCCGACCAGCTCCCCGCGCCCACCGGCGCGCCGGGTGTCCCTACCAGCAACATTGGCGGGCGCCTAGCCAAGATCAAGAAGATTCCCTGGGCCATCAAGGGATTCAAGCACCTGCTGTCCAAAGAAGACCCGGAGAATGCGTTGGCCCCGCAGCTCAACCTCACGCCCGAGGAGGCACGCTGGTTTACCCTCTCGCGCCTAGATTCCGCGACGGTATCTACCGCTGGCGGTACCGGCGTGGCCTTCCGCAAGCGCGACCGCGAGCTGGCCAAGAACCTGGTGCAGCAGACCCGGGAGTTGCTCACGGAGATCGAGGGCGAGTTTGATTCCCTGCGCGCGCAGTATCGCACCGCGCTGCCCAAGCTCACCTCCCTTAAGGCATGGAAAGAGGTCTTCGATGCCCAATAAGGAACCCGGCAGTGTCAGCGTGGCCGAGTCCCATATCTTGGAATCGCTGCAGGATGCCGTCTACGAGGTGCCCGGCGTGGTGCCGGGCGCGCGAGCGCTCAGCCACTTCGGCGAGCACGCGCTGGGCTGGATGGGCCTGTCCGCCGCTGCCGCGGTGCTGGATAAAAAGCGCCGTCGTCAGTGGATAGGGGTAGGGGTGGCGGCCTTTGGGGCGCACGCCACAAGCGTCGTCGTCAAGCGCATCGTGCGCCGCCGCCGCCCGGACTACCCTTATGTTCGTGTCGGGGTGGCAACGCCCTCCCGGCTGTCCTTTCCCTCCTCACATGCCACCTCCACCACGGCTTTCCTCGTTGGCGCCGCACGCGTGCTGGGCACCCCGGCACCGCTGCTCGGTGTGCCTGTGATGATGGCATCGCGTATGGTGCTCGGAGTGCATTATCCCTCCGATACCGTGGCCGGTGCCCTCATCGGCGCCGCCACGGCGGAGGCAGTCACCCGCTTCGAAAGGAAGAACGCATGAGTGATGAGCGCCCTAATGGCGGCGAGCAACGCATTTTCCACTCGGAGCCGCATACCTCCGGGGTAGATACCGGGCGCATGCGCAAGCCTCCGAAGAACCTCGTCGATGGCATGATTAAGGCCCTGCGCCCGAAGCAGTGGGTCAAAAACGTCCTCGTGCTCGCGGCCCCGGCCGCCGCGGGCTCGGATGCGCTCTTCCACTCGCGCGTGCTTGTCGACGTCGGCTTGGCATTCATCGTCTTCTGCATGGGCGCCTCCGCCATCTACCTCATCAACGATGCCCGCGATGTTGAGGCAGACCGTGCGCACCCCACCAAGCGCTTCCGCCCCATCGCGGCGGGCGTCTTGCCGGTGGGAATGGCCTATGCCATGGCCGCATTGTTGATTGTGGGCTCCATCGGGCTGTCCTTCCTGGCCACAGCCGGCCCGGAACTGGCCATCGTCATGGCCGTCTACATCGCCCTGCAGCTGGGATATTGCTTCGGGTGGAAGCACATGCCGGTGATCGATATCGCCCTGGTGTCCTCCGGGTTCATGCTGCGCACGATGGCCGGTGGCGTTGCTGCCGGCATCGATCTTTCCCAGTGGTTCCTCCTGGTAGCGGCGTTTGGTTCGCTGTTTATGGCCTCCGGCAAGCGCTACTCGGAGATCCTCCTTGCGGAGCGAACCGGGGCAAAGATCCGCAAGTCCCTCGAGGGCTATACGCCCACCTACCTGCGCTTTGTGTGGACCCTGGCGGCTACGGCCGTGGTCATGTCCTATTCGCTGTGGGGCTTCCAGCTCTCCAACGATGCCGATGGTCCCGCCAGCGTGTGGTATCAGATCTCCATGGTGCCCTTTACCATCGCTATCCTGCGCTATGCGGCCGACGTCGACCGCGGCAATGGCGGTGCGCCCGATGAGATTGCCCTGCAGGACCGTGCCTTGCAGATCCTGGCACTGTTGTGGCTGGCGTGTATCGCCGTCGCGGTATATATCCTCCCCGTTATGGGAGCATAGGTTGGACTCAACTCTGCCTTGAGCCTGCACAATACCTGGGGGAATCCCCATCGTGGTTTCCTTATTTGAGCGCTGAAGCTGATAAACTTTTGCCTCGTGCATAACACTGATAACAATCCCTACGCCAGATTCACTGTGTGGATCACCCTGGGTGTTATCGGTGTTTTTTCTTTCGGGGGGGGATTCGCGCGCCGCTGGATCGCCGATGACGGCCTCATCGTCCTGCGCACGGTGCGCAACCTGCAGGCTGGAAACGGGCCCGTATTCAACGCGGGCGAGCGCGTCGAGGCCAATACCTCCACGCTCTGGCAGTACCTAGTGTGGGGGGCCGGCTGGCTAACCCGCCTCGACTTAGCCACGGTGGCCATCTACCTCGGGCTTTTTCTCTCCGTGGCGGCGATGATCATTGGCGCCTGGGCAACGGCCACGCGCCTGCGCTCGGGCGCCCTCATCGCCCCGGCCGGGGCCTTGGTGTACCTAGCCCTTCCTCCTGCCCGCGATTTCTTTACCTCCGGGCTCGAGTGGGGGCTGTCCATCTTCTATCTGGCGGTGCTCTGGGCGCTACTGGTTCGCTGGGCGGGCACTCCCCGTGCCCACGCCGGCCGCCATGCGCAGCCTGGTTTTGATAGCACTCCCTATGTATTGGCCTGGTGGGCCGGAATGTCCTGGCTGGTGCGTCCGGAGTTCGCCCTCTACGGCGGGCTGACCGGCTTGTTGCTCCTCATCGCCCATCGCTCCTGGCGTGCGCGCCTGGGAATCCTCGCGGTCGCGGTGCTTGTTCCCGGCTGCTACCAGTTCTTCCGCATGGGCTACTACGGCCTGCTCACCCCGCATACCGCGGTAGCAAAGTCTGCCTCCGGCTCCGCGTGGGGCCACGGCTTTTCCTACCTGGCAGATTTCTTTATGCCCTACATGCTGTGGATGCCCTTGGTGCTGCTGGCGATAGCCGCCTGGCAGCTCTACGGCAAGAACCTGCACCCGCGTGGATGGCGCTCGCAGGCCACCGTGACCTACCTCTTGGTGGGCGCAGCCGCGCTCCATACCCTCTATGTACTGCGCGTTGGCGGCGACTTCATGCATGGCCGCATGTTGCTCCTCCCGCTCTTCGCGGTGCTTCTTCCGGTATTCGTCCTGCCGCTGCGTACCGCTGCAACAACCCTGGTGGCAGCACTGTGCGCCCTATGGGCACTCGTCATTGTGCTGCGTGCGCACCCGCAAGACTGGGCAAAGTATGAGCAGGGGATCTCCGTGGTGGATGAGCGGGACTTTTGGACCTATGCCACCAAACGGGAGCCGGGACACCCGCCACGCACTGTCGAGGACTTCGACAACATGAAGTTGCTTGGCGGCTTCGATAAAGGCATTGAGGATCTGCGCAACGGTGACGCCCTGGCCCTGCCCTTCCTGGTTAATGACAACCCACAGACCTTTGAGTGGCATGGCCTGGCCCGCGATCCGCAACGCACCGATCCGGCCACGCTCTATCTCATCAATATGGGCATGTCCTCGGCGAATGCTCCCCTCGAGGTGCGCGTGCTTGACCCGATTGGCCTGGCTACACCGCTTGCTGCCCGCCAGCCGCGCATCGAGGACGGCCGCATTGGGCACGATAAAAACCTGGCGAGCATCTGGCAGGTGGCCGATTCCGGGGCCGATATCGAGCAACTCCCGCCAGGGTTCGACAAGGAAGGATCCCGCCGCGCACGCGAGGCCCTGCAGAGCGATGACTTCCAGCGCCTCTTTGCCACCTACCGCGATCCGCTGACTGCGCAGCGCTTCTGGGAGAACATTAGGTTTTCTCTGGGGGAGGGGCGCACCCTTACTTTTTCCGCCAATCCAGAGGACTACCTGCGTTAAGTCTCCTCGCCGCAGATGTGCGGGCCAGCCTACATTAGGCGTTTTCCCAGAAACATTGTTACTGTTCTGTAATGTTAACGTTCGAGTGCCGCCGAGCGATACAGAAAAAGACACTATTTTAAGACGCTATTTGGGAAGCGAATCAAAGGAGAGACATGACCGCACTTACTTCCAGCCTGAAGGGCCGGATGCTGGCTTTCGTCACTGCCGTCGCCGTTGCCCTGGGCTTGGCCGTTGTGGCCGGAGCCCAGCCAGCTCACGCTGCTAACCGCGATGGTCTGCGCGCCGATGCTACCGATACCTGTATTTGGGACGGCGTGGGCTTCTGGGTCCAGCGCTGTGACGTATGGTCGCAGGCCATGGGACGAAACATCCCGGTGCAGATCCAGCCTGCCACGAATGGCGGCAACGCCGGGCTCTACCTCCTCGATGGCTTGCGTGCCACCGATGTCACCAACGCCTGGGTCAACGATGTCAACGCGGCGCAAACCTATGTAGACAGCAATATCACCTTGGTGATGCCCGTGGGTGGCGCCGGCTCCTTCTACGCCGACTGGAATAGTTCGGCAAAGTATGACTTGCACGATCCGGTCAACTACCAGTGGGAGACCTTCCTGACCTCGGAGCTGCCTGGCTACCTTGAGTCCAACTTCGGCGTGGCTCGCAACAACAACTCCATCGCCGGCCTGTCCATGGGTGGCACCGCCGCGCTGACCCTCGCCGGCAAGCATCCGGAGCAGTTCCGTCAGGCTCTGTCCTTCTCCGGTTTCTTGACCACCACTGTCCCTGGAGCGCAGACGGCAATTCGCCTCGCTCTGCTGGATGCCGGTGGGTACAACATCAACGCAATGTACGGCTCGATCATCGATCCCCGCCGCTTTGAAAATGACCCGCTGTACCAGACTGGTGGCCTGCGCAATACGGATGTCTACGTCTCCGCTGCTTCTGGTATCGCCGGCCCGGCTGACCAGGCCAACTACTTGCCGGAGCACCAGGCTTCCGGTGCTGCGCTCGAGGCTGCCTCTATGGTCACCACCCGCGCTTGGGAGCTTAAGGCCCGCGCTGATGGTCTGAGCAGGCTCACCACGGATTACCCCGCACAGGGTTTGCACAACTGGCTGCAATTTGGTTACCAGCTGGAGAAGACCAAGGGCCGCGTCCTTGACACCATGAACGCCTGGTAAACGCTCGCAGCTCACCTCGCTTTAGAATTCCTGAATCAGACGGAACTTGTCTTAATAGTTCTGAAGTCGGCACATATTGCCAGGAAGAAGTTCGCTTCTTCCTGGCAATTGTCGTTTTTACTACTTTTGTGGAATGGGCGTGTCCCTCTTCTCAAACTGTCAAGTTCAACTTAAACTTGACGGCACAATAGATAGCATGTTGCACCCTGCAGGCCATCCGGGGGAGGGGAACCCTCGGAAGGCGCGTTTGCTCGGTGCTACCTCGACATCACTACAAGGATCAGCACCTATGCCTAAGAACTCGCCAGTGAGCACTCGGCCTTCCCTGCGGTTGGCTAAGACCCGCAAGGGACTCGCCATTGCCGCCGTACCGACTGCCATCGCTGTGGGCCTTTCTCTCCTGCCCAGCGCCGCTGCCCAGTCCTCATCGACCGACGCCGTAGCCAACCTCGGCGGCAACGGCTCCAACCTGTCTGATTCCATTGCGCCCAAGGATCCTCCCGTGCGCACCCCGATTAGCACCGAGTACCCCGACGTGCCTGACCTTCCTGCAGGCGTCAAGGTCAACCGCGTGGAGTACCTCACCAACCGCCTGCTCAAGGTGTACATCCAATCCGCGGCGATGCCGGACAAAGAGCGCGTGGTGCAGATTCAGCTGGCGCGTGACTGGTACTCCAGCCCAGACAAGACCTTCCCGGAGGTATGGGCGCTCGACGGCCTGCGTGCGCGTGATGATGAATCCGGCTGGATCATCGAGACCAATATCTTGAGCCAGTACGCGGACCGCAACGTCAACGTCATTATGCCCGTCGGCGGCGAGTCCTCCTTCTACTCCGACTGGGAGAAGCCAGACCAGGGTGACCACTACATGTGGGAGACCTTCCTTACCCGCGAGCTGATCCCAGTGCTCGATAACGAGTACCGCTCTAACAAGAAGCGTGCCATCGTGGGCATCTCCATGGGCGGCACCGCCGCAGTGAACCTGGCTGAGCGCAACCCGCAGCTCTTCGACTTCGTCGGTTCCTTTTCTGGTTACTTGGACACGACCTCCCGCGGCATGCCCGAGGCTATCCAGGCGGCGCAGACGGATGCCGGTGGATATACCTCCTCCAACATGTGGGGCGCTCCCTATTCTCAGGGCTGGATCGACCACGATCCCAAGCTGGGAACGGAAGCCCTCAAGGACATGACGGTCTACGTGTCTTCCGGTTCGGGCAAGGATGACTTTGGCGTAGGCCAGTCCGTGTCCAAGGGGCCAGCGAACATGGCTGGTGTTGGTCTCGAAGTCATCTCGCGCATGTCGACGCAGACCTTCGTCAACTATGCCAAGCGCGCAGGCGTGGAGCCGATTACCCGCTTCCGTCCCACCGGCGTGCACAGCTGGGAGTACTGGCAGTTTGAGATGAACGCGGCGTGGTCCTCTATCGCGGATGCGCTGCAGATCCCCAAGGAAGACCGCGGCGCGGATTGCGCTCCCATTGGAGCCATCGCCCAAGCTACCGAGTCCGGTGTTATCGGCAACTGCATCAATAACGAGTACGACGTTGCCAAGGGCGGCAAGGCACAGGACTTCCAGGGCGGCACCGCCTATTGGTCGCCCCAGACCGGTGCACATGCCATCTTCGGACGCATTGGCGCACGCTACGCCAACGAGGGCGGCCCCGAGGGCTGGCTGGGATTCCCCAAGACCGGCGAGGAGAAGACTCCTGACGGACGCGGGCGCTACGTGCACTTTGAGAACGGCTCCATCTACTGGACCCCGGACAAGGGCGCGTGGGCCATTCCGCACGACATGGTCGACGCATGGGGAGAGACCGGCTGGGAGAACGGGATTCTGAAGTACCCCGTTGGCCAAGCAAAGGCGGTGGGAGATGGCTTCATTCAGGAGTTCGAGGGAGGCATGCTCACGCGCAACCCGGACGATTCCCACTCGCTGGTATTCGGTGCCATCGGCGCCAAGTACCAAGAGATGGGCGGCCCGGAGTCCAAGCTGGGCTACCCCAAGGGCAATGAGCACGCCATCGAGGGCGGCTGGTTCCAGGAGTTCGAGCACGGCAGCATCTACTTCTCCGGTCCTTCGGGCGCGCATTACATCCTGAACGGCGCCATCAAGGATGAATGGGGCAAGCGTGATTGGGAGCGCGGCGAGATGGGCTGGCCCACCGAGGACTACAAGGAGATCGCGGCCGGTGGACTCACGCAGAAGTTCCAGCACGGAACCATCAGCGAGATCATGGGCCAAGTCAAGGTAGAGAAGAGCTAGGCGATGTCTCGTTATATTCTCGCCGCAGCCGCCCTTAGCGCAGCCTGTCTCTTAAGCGCCTGCGGTTCCGCCACCGTGGAAAGTGAAGGCTCGGGAGAGGCTACGTCCGTGCCGCCCTTGGAGCGCAGCAGTGCGGCGGCGTCCTCTACAGCGGCTTCGACAAGCGCGAGACCCAGCGCAGCGGCCTCGGAGCCCGCAGCCGAGGACCAAGGCGCGCGTGAGGTTTCGGAGATCCCTACCTCCGCAGTGCCTGTCGACGACGCAGAGAAGTCCTACCTGCACGCGTTGGGGGATGCCGGGCTTAACACCGAAGGGGTCGAGGACCAGATTATCGGCGCCGGCTACTCCGCGTGCCAGCCCGAGGATAACGTGACCATCCCCGCAGTGGCAGGCCAGCTCATCGAACAAGAACGCACGTCGATGTCCTATGAAGAACTCTCTGCGCTCATCGCGGATCAGGCACGCACAGCATTTTGCTAGTACTTTTTGAATGCTTCTGGCATCTTTGCGAGGTAGAAAATAATTCATGCGTAAAACACTCACTGTTGTAGCCGTCCTCGCCGTCCTTGCCGTCATCGGCGTCGGCGTTACCCAGTTCCTGGAATCTCAGGATGGGATCGATGGTGGCACCGTTGGGGGACAACCCGGGGAATCTGATACCGCGGCGCCTCCGGCCCAACCGGATTGGTGCCCGCGCGTGGAAGTCATCTCTGCGCCGGGTACGTGGGAATCCGCAGCGGATGATGATCCGCTCAATCCCACGGCGAACCCGCATTCCTTCATGCTCTCTGTGAGCAACCCTTTGAAAGAGGCCTATGCGCCCGAGGACGTCAAGGTGTGGACCCTGCCCTACACGGCGCAGTTTAAAAACATCAACGCCCAGCAGGAGATGAGCTATGACGACTCCCGCAATGAAGGCACCGCCCGCTTAGAAACGGAGCTGCGCGATACCCATGCCAGCTGCCCGGCCACGCAGTTCCTCCTGACCGGTTTTTCCCAGGGCGCGGTCATCGTCGGCGATGTCGCCGATAAGATCGGCGGCGGCACCGGTGCAATCCCGGCAGATAACGTCGCCGGCGTGGCAATCGTTGCCGATGGTCGCCGCGAGAATGGTGTGGGCATCAACCCCGGCTTTGACCTCGGCGGCGTGGGTGCGGAGATCGCCCTGCAGCCAGTCTCCGGCCTAGTGCAAGGAATCGTTCCAGGGGCAACCATGCGCGGCCCGCGCGAGTTTGGCTTCGGTTCCTTGGCTGATCGCACCTATCAAATCTGCGCGCCCAATGACTCCATCTGCGATGCCCCGCGCGATGCCCTCAACGGCCTAGACCGCGCTCGTGGGCTCATCGAGGCCAACGGCGTGCACGCCATGTATGCCTCGAATACCGGCGTCATCGCTGATACCACCGCGAATCAGTGGCTGGTGGACTGGGCGCGGCAGAAGATCGATCAGATCTAGTGCGGAGCGTGTGTAACACTTCTCACGCTTTCTCTGATATTTTCAATGTCAAAAGTAAAAACCGAACCCACAAGGAGATTCGATGGACCTCAAAGCCTTGATCGGCCAGTTCTTCGACGAAAAGGGCCAAATCACCCTGCCGCCGCACCTGACCTTGGCCGGCTTGAGCGAGCACGTCTACCAGGGCGAGCTGCAGGCAGGCATCCCAGATCGCCCGGTCATGCGCCAGTGGCTCTTCGACGAGGACCGTGACGGCAAGCCGCGCGATCTCACTCGCTCGGAAGTCAACACCCGCATCAAGGTCGTTGCAGCACGCCTGCAGCAGGTCGGGACCATCGGGGACCGCGTGGCCATCTTGGCCGGAAACTCCCCGGAGTACCTCTTCGGCTTCCTCGGCGCTCTCTACGCCGGCATGCTGCCGATTCCGCTCTATGATCCCAACGAACCGGGTCACGCGGATCACCTCAAGGCGGTCTTCGGGGATGCAAATCCCACCATCGTGTTGACCAACAACCCCTCCGCCGCAGCGGTGCGTGAGTACTTCGCTGAGATCCCGGCCCGTGAGCGCCCACGCATCATCTCCATCGACTCCTTGCCGGATTCCCTCGCGCAATCCTGGCAGAACCCCATGGAGACCGAGGCAGGCCGCGCCATGGCCGCAGCCGCCACGCAGGCACCGCTGGATCAGCCGGCCTTCCTGCAGTACACCTCCGGTTCCACGCGCACACCCGCCGGCGTCGTCCTGAGCAACCGCTCGATCCTCACCAACGTGCTGCAGATCTTCGTCGGCGCCCAGCTTCAGGTTCCGCCGCGCGTGACCTCGTGGCTGCCCCTGCACCACGATATGGGTATCATCCTCGCTGCCTTCGTCACCATCTTGGGCCTGAACTTCGAGATGATGACCCCGCGTGACTTTGTCCAGCAGCCCAAGCGTTGGGTACGCCAGCTCTCCCGCCAGCCCATGGATGAGCACCTCGCCGGCACCTACGCTGTGGTTCCGAACTTCGCTCTCGAGCTCGCCGCACGCTACGGCGCTCCGGAGGAGGGCGAGGAGTTCGATTTCAGCAACGTGCTTGGCATCATTATCGGCTCCGAGCCGGTGACCGAGTCCGCCCTCGACGCTTTTTGGCAGACCTTCGGCGAGGGCTACGGCCTGCGCCGCGAGGCCCTGCGCCCCTCCTACGGTCTGGCAGAGGCTTCCCTCATCGTCTCGACCCCGCAGCGCGGCGAGCGTCCTTTGATCTCGCACTTCGATCGCAGCGACCTTGAAGCAGGCAAGGCCACCATCGTGGATAGGTCCGAGGACACCGTAGCCTTTGCCTCCAATGGGCAGACGGTTCCGGCACAGTACCTCACCATTGTTGATCCGGAGACCCGCGCCGAAATCGCAGACGGCCTCATCGGTGAAGTCTGGGTATACGGCGACAACATGGCCACCGGCTACCTGGGACGCGACGAGGAGACCGCCGCCACCTTCCGCAACCAGCTCGGCGAGCGCCTGGAAAGCGGTACCCGTATCCCCGGTGCCCCGGATGACAATAAGTGGATGGCCACCGGAGACCTCGGCACCATCGTTGATGATCAGCTCTACATCACCGGCCGCCTCAAGGACCTCATCATCATTGCTGGCCGCAACCACTACCCGCAGGACATCGAGGGCACCGTGCAGGCCGCCAGCGAGCACGTCCGCCCGGATTCCATCGCTGCTTTCTCCGTTGAGGGAGATAACACCGAGGAGCTCGTCATCCTGGTCGAGCGTGCCGATGGCAGCGATGCCGCGGATGATGCCGCAGCCACCGAGGCAATCCGCAGCGCCGTGACCAAGAGCCACGGCGTCACCCCGGCTGAGATCGTGTGGAAGGCCGGCCACGAGATCAACCGCACTTCCTCCGGCAAGATCGCACGCCGCGTGGCTAAGAAGCACTACGAGGCTTAAATCCTCATTCCGCGGACTTAAAGCCCGCGGCTTCCTATTCCCTACTTTCCCCTCCTCTTGTTAAGAAAACCCCAGTTCCAGCAGGATGGAGGGGAAAACTGCGTTTCCAGCTCAATGAGCGCCGTGATTTTGCCGCCAGCGGAAACGGCGCTCTAGTATGTCTAATCTGAGACATTAGTTAACGCAGTGAGACAATAGAGCGATAAGCATAGAATGTACGTGGCTTCGTGCCGCCCGCAGCTAGCGTCGCTGGGTTCTCTCGTGGAAACTCGGCGTCGCGTTAGCAAGATGCGCGGAGACAGCGAAATGCCTTGGGACGTTGCACACCGCAACACCTAACTGGAGCAACTTGAGGAAAGACTTTTAGTTTATGACCGTTGAGCAATTGCGTGACTGGCTTCGCAGCTGGGTAGCACACACCACTGGCCTGTCCGTAGAGGAAATCACCGATACCAAGCCGCTGGAGAATTTCGGTCTTTCCTCGCGCGACGCGGTTGTTCTCTCCGGGGAGCTGGAGAACCTCTTGGGGCTCAAGCTTGACCCCACCGTGGCTTATGAATACCCCACCATTGCTCAGCTGGCAGATCGCCTGGTCAACGGCGCTGTGACCACGCAGCCCGCACAGTCCACGGCACAGCCGCGCCAGCGCGGCAGTGCGCCTGCCGGGCAGGACATCGCGATTATCGGCCGGGCCGGGCGTTTCCCCGGTGCCGATAATGTGGCGCAGTTTTGGGACATGCTCGTTGCAGGCCGCGCGGGAACCGGCTCTCTTCCCGTGGGGCGCTGGTCGGAGTATTCCGCCGATCCGGTGATGAGCAAGAAGATCGCCATCAACAACACCGATGGCGGTTATATCGAAGACATTGCTAGTTTTGATCCGGAGTTCTTCGGGCTGTCCCCGCTGGAGGCAGCGAACATGGATCCGCAGCAGCGCATCCTGCTGGAGCTGGTGTGGGAGGCTCTCGAGGATGCAGGCCTGCCCGCCAATGAGATTCGCGGCACGGCCACCGGCGTCTATACAGGCTCTACCAACAATGACTATGGCATGCTCATCACCGCCGATCCTGCGGAGATGCACCCTTATGCCATGACGGGCACTTCCTCGGCGATCATTGCCAACCGTATTTCCTATGCTTTGGATCTGCGTGGGCCCTCGGTCAACGTGGACACCGCTTGTTCTTCTTCCCTTGTCTCCGTTCACAACGCCGTGAGCGATCTGCGCAGCGGCTCCGCCGACATCGCGGTCGCTGCAGGCGTGAATATTCTTGCCGCACCCTATGCCACTATCGGTTTCAGTGAGACTGGGGTTATTTCCCCCACCAGCGCCATCCATGCCTTCTCCGATGATGCGGATGGCATCGTGCGTTCCGACGCCGCCGGCGTTGTAATACTCAAGCGCCTCGAGGACGCTGAGGCGGACGGCGACAACATCTTGGCCGTCATCAAGGGCTCTGCGGTCAATTCTGATGGGCACTCCAATGGCCTGACCGCCCCGAACCCGGATGCGCAGGTTGATGTTTTGCGTCGTGCCTACGCCGACGCCGGCGTCGCCCCGCAGACCGTGGACTATGTCGAGGCCCACGGCACCGGCACCATCCTTGGTGATCCCATCGAGGCCACCGCGCTGGGCCGCGTCTTGGGCAACGGGCGCAACGCATCCACGCCAACCCTGCTGGGCTCGGCGAAGTCAAACATTGGTCACTCGGAGGCCGCAGCTGGCGTCGTCGGCATCATCAAGGTCATCGAGTCGATGCAGCACGGCATTATTCCGCCCTCCATCAACTTCTCCGCCCCGAATCACTACATCGACTTCGACGGCGAACACCTCGAGGTAGTCGAGGATCCGCGTGAGTGGCCCGAGTACTCCGGTCATAAGCTTGCCGGCGTCTCCGGCTTCGGCTTCGGCGGAACCAACGCCCACGTCGTCCTCAGCGAATATACCGGCACCTCACAGCGCCGTGAGCCACAGGTCGCCGTGGGCGAGGGCGCGGCAGTGGCCCTGCCCGTCTCTGGCCTGCTTCCCTCTCGCCGCGCTACGGCCGCCGCCCAGGTGGCAGACTTCATCGAGGAAGAAAAGCCGGACCTGCTGGCGCTGGCGCGCACGCTGGCACGCCGCAACCACGGGCGCTCCCGGGCCGTCATCATCGCGCATAACGCGCAGGAAGCGGTCAAGCGCCTGCGCCAGGTCGCAGATGGCAAGGTCTCGCAGGGCATCGCCGCTGCCGATTCGCCCTCCATTCCCGGTCCGGTCTTTGTCTACTCCGGCTTTGGCTCCCAGCACCGCAAGATGGTCAAGGACGTGCTGGAGGTCTCTCCCGCTTTCGCCGCACGCCTGGCTGAGCTCGACAAGATCGTGGACTTCGAGTCCGGCTGGTCTGTGCTCGACATCGTCGCCGATGACGCGCAGACCTATAACACCGAAACGGCACAGGTGGCGATCACCGCGATTCAGATCGCGGTGACGGATCTGCTGGCCTCCTTCGGCGTACGCCCGGCTGGTGTCATGGGCATGTCCATGGGTGAAATCGCCGCTGCTTATGCTGCCGGCGGCATAACCGCCGAGGATGCCATGATGATTGCCTGCCACCGCGCCCGCCTCATGGGCGAGGGCGAGGCCACCTTGACGGAGGAAACCCAAGGGGCTATGGCCGTGGTCGAGCTCTCAGCCGAGGAGATCGCCGCGCTGGACGGCTCCATCGAACCAGCCGTGTACACCGGCCCCGGCATGACCACCGTGGGTGGACCACGCCAGGAGGTCCTCGACCTCGTGGCCAAGCTCGAGGAAGAGGGCAAGTTCGCCCGCGCCCTCAACGTCAAGGGCGCCGGACACACCTCGGCCGTCGATCCGATCTTGGGCGAGCTTTATTCCGATATCGCCGGCATTAACCCGCAGCCGCTGCACACCACCCTCTATAGCTCCGTCGATCGCGGCGAGGTCTACCGCCCAGGCTCCGTGGTCCACAATGAGGACTACTGGATCCGCATGACCCGCCAGGCGGTCTACCTGCAGGACGCCACCGAGCAGGCCTTTGCCAACGGCCACACCCAGCTGGTGGAGATTTCCCCCAATCCGGTCGCGCTCATGGGCCTGATGTCCACCGCCTTTGCCGTGGGCAAGTCCGATGCGCAGCTGCTCTACGTGCTCAAACGCAAGGTCGATCCGAGTGAGTCTATCCTCGATCTTTCGGCCAAGCTCTATGTGGCTGGCGCGCCGGTCAACTACGAGGCCGTATTCGGCACAGGAAAGCGCGTGGCTGCCCCGCATACCCGTTTCAAGCGCCAACGCTACTGGACCAACGCTCGCCCGGCCTCGGGGACCTCTGGTCTGCCCGGCAACCGGGTGAGTCTGCCCACCGGCGAGGTGGCCTTCTCCACCAACGCCGATCAGGTTCCTTCCGCCGTCGCGCTGCTCGACGCCGCCGTCGAGGCGGTCTCTCCCGGCTCGCAGATTGTCGCCGTCGAAGAGCACGCCGACCTGCCCGCTCAGGGTGACATCACCACCGTACTCAAGCGCTCCATTGGCGGCCTGTCCGTCGAGATCTTCGCCTTCGAGAACGATCACAGCCAGCGCATTGCTGAAGGTTTTGCCTCCGCCCTCGACCTCGGCGCAGCCACCTCAACCCCGGGCGTCGCCCAGCTGCAGTCTTCCCCGAGTGCTGCCAACACCAGCAACACAGGCAACACTGAGGATGCCGAGGACACCGTGCGTTGGGACCCCGCCACCGAAAGCGTGGAGGACCGCCTCGCGCTCATCGTGTCCGAGTCCATGGGTTATGACATTTCGGATTTGCCGCGCGAGCTGCCCCTTATTGATCTCGGCCTAGATTCGCTCATGGGCATGCGCATCAAGAACCGCGTGGAGAATGATTTCCAGATTCCGCCGATCCAGGTCCAGGCGCTGCGCGATGCCTCGCTTGCCGACGTCATCTCGATGGTCGAGGAGGCAGTCCAAGCGCAGCCTGCCGAAACCGAAGCTACAGAGACCGAAGCTACAGAGAACGAAGCTGCTGAGGCCGACGTCGCAAAGCCAAACAGCGAGGCCCAAGGCGTGGGCGTTGCCCCGCGCGATGCCTCCGAGCGCATGGTCTTTGGCACCTGGGCAACCTTTACGGGCGCGGCTGCGGCCGGAGTGACCAGCACGCTGCCTGAGATCACCGCGGAGCAGGCGGAAAAGATTGCTCAGCGCCTGAGCGAGCGCGCCGGCATCGAGGTCAGCGCCCCGCAGGTGGCGAAGGCCGAGACCCTCGAGCCCCTGGCTGACCTCGTGCGCGAGGGCCTAGAGACTGAGGTCGAGGGCAATATTCGCGTGCTGCGTGAGGCCGATGGCCCGGCAGTATTCATGTTCCACCCTGCCGGTGGCACCACTGTGGTCTATCAGCCGCTTACCCGCCGCCTGCCCGAGGACGTCGCCGTCTACGGAGTCGAGCGCCTCGAAGGAACGCTGGAGGAGCGCGCTGCGGCCTATATAGGGGACATCGAAAAGTACGCCCGTGGCCGCCGCGTTGTCCTCGGTGGCTGGTCCTTCGGCGGTGCCTTGGCCTATGAGGTAGCCCATCAGCTGCGCTCCACCGACGTCGACGTAGCATTCATTGCTCTGCTCGACACCACGCAGCCCTCCCACCCCGCGCCCAATACCCTGGAGGAAACCAAGGCGCGCTGGGGGCGTTACGCCGCCTTTGCCAAGAATACTTATGGCCTAGAGTTCCCCGTGCCCTACGAGATGCTGGAGACGGTGGGGGAGGATGCCCTCATGCAGATGCTGGGTGAGTTCCTTTCCACGACGGACGCGGCCGAGCACGGCCTGTCTGCCGGAGTGCTCGAGCACCAGCGGGCATCCTTCATCGACAACCAGATCCTGGGCTCGCTGGACATGCGCCGCTGGGCCGATGTGGATGTCCCCGTCCTGCTCTTCCGCTCGGAGCGTATGCACGAGGGCGCCATTGAGCTCGAGCCGCGCTACGGCGAGATTGACCCGGATGGTGGCTGGGGCGTTATCGTTAAGGATCTAGAGATCGTGCAACTGCCGGGAGATCACCTGGCGGTCCCCGATGAGCCGGTCATCGGTATCGTGGGCAAGCACATGAAGGAATGGATCGAGGAGAAGATTCGTGGCAACAACGGCCGATAAGCTAGCTGACCTGCGGCAGCGCCTGGCAAAGGCGCAGGATCCGGGTAGCGAGCGATCTCGGAAGCGACGCGATGAGGCCGGTCGCTCCACCCCGCGCGAGCGCATCAACCAGCTCCTTGATGCGGGATCTTTCGTGGAGACCGGCTCCCTGGCCAAGACTCCGGGCGACCCGGAAGCCATCTATTCCGATGGCGTGGTCACCGGGTATGGCCGCGTGGGCGGGCGCCCCGTGTGCATCTATGCCCACGATAAATCCGTCTACGGCGGTTCCGTGGGCGTGACCTTTGGCAAGAAAGTCACCGAGGTCATGGATATGGCCATCAAGATCGGCTGCCCCGTCATCGGCATCCAAGACTCCGGCGGCGCCCGCATCCAAGACGCGGTGACGTCGCTGGCGATGTATTCCGAGATTGCCCGGCGGCAGATGCCGCTTTCTGGCCGCAGCCCGCAGATCTCCATCATGATGGGAAAATCCGCCGGTGGAGCGGTATATGCGCCTGTCACCACCGACTTCGTCATCGCCGTGGACGGGGAGGCGGAGCTGTATGTCACCGGCCCCAACGTCATCAAGGAAGTCACCGGCGAGGAGGTTACCTCCGCTGAGCTCGGCGGTGCGCGTCAGCAGGAACTCAACGGCAACGTCTCCGCTGTCGTCGGCTCGGAGGAAGAGGCCTTCGACCTCGTGCGCGATTTGCTCGACCACCTTCCCCTAACCTGTTTCGATCCGGCCCCAGAGTTCGCCGCGCCAGACGACGCCGACTTGGGGGACGATGATCTTGACTCCTTCATGCCGGATGACACCAACGCCGGCTATGACATGCTGGACCTCTTGGCCCAGCTGGGTGATGACGAGGACCTCATTGAGATCCAGGAGAACTTCGCCCCGAATATGATCACCGCCTTCGGCCGCATCGACGGTAAGACGGTGGGGTTTGTGGCCAATAATCCCCTGCACTTGGCCGGATGCATCGACGCCGATGCCGCAGACAAAGGTGCGCGCTTCATCCGTATCTGCGATGCCTATAACATTCCGCTGGTATTCGTCGTGGACACCCCGGGTTACCTGCCCGGCGTGGAACAGGAGAAGGTCGGACTCATCCACCGCGGGGCCAAGTTCGCCTTCGCCGTGGTCGAAGCCACCGTGCCGAAGGTCTCCCTCATCGTGCGCAAAGCCTACGGCGGCGCCTACGCCGTCATGGGCTCGAAGAACCTCACAGGTGATATCAACCTAGCGTGGCCCACCGCCCAGATCGCGGTCATGGGCTCGGCTGCTGCGGTCGTTATGATTGCCGGCAAGCAGCTGGATGCTGCAAAGACCCCCGAGCAGCGCGCGATGACTAAGAAGATGTTCATGGACTTCTACGATGAGACCATGACCGCGCCCTATGTCGCCGCCGAGCGTGGTTACCTCGATGCCATGATCCAGCCCAATCAATCACGCCTTGCCCTGCGGCAGGCACTGCGGCAGCTTGCCGGCAAGGTCAGCCACGATCTTCCCAAGAAGCACACCATCTCCCCGATGTAGGAAGCTCTCCTTAAGGCAAAACCATGTAACGCCCGCGAGCTCCGCGCGATAGTAACAATGAAGCCGCGCGGAGGATCCCGCTGCGGCACGTTGTAACTTTAAGGAGAAAGACATGCTTTCCAGCATCATCGATGTCAGCGGCGACCTCATCAGCTACGTAGTCATGATTGTCAACCAGATTGGCAAACTGCTCGGCGTGTAGCACCCGCGCCCCAGCGCTAGGAAGCTAGCAACTGGCACGCTGAACCCCTCCTGATACCAGCCANNTGGCTGGTATCAGGAGGGGTTCTTTTGGGTCTGCTGTAATAAGTGTCGATTTATAGAACCGGCCATTGTGGAGGGCTCGATCCTCGTGTCTACCATCCGGGGGTCGGGCCCATCCGCTTCCAGTTCGTTGACGACTACGCCACCACCTACTCGGTGAAGCGGTTGTGTCATGTCCTTAATCTGAACCGGTCAAGCTTTTACAAGTGGCGGGACGGCAAGCCTGCCCGCAGGCAGCGCCAGCACGCCGATGAGGTGCTGGTGGCCCAGATGCGGGACTACCACGAGGAGTTCGACGCCACGATCGGAGTGCGCCGCATGACCGCCGAAATCAACGACACCGCGCCCACGCCGGTCAACCACAAACGCATCGAACGTCTCATGCGCCAGCACCAGATCGCCGGGGTGAACCTGCGCAAGAAGAAACGCACCACCATCCCGGACCAGGACGCGAGGGTCTTCGACGACCTCGTCGGCCGAGACTTCACCGCCGAGGACTGCAACCAGCTCTATATCGGCGACATCACCTACTTGCCCTGCGGGAAAGGAGAATTCATGTACCTGGCCACGGTCATCGACGTCTGTTCCAGGCGTCTGGTCGGCTACTCGCTTGCGGACCACATGCGTACCAGTCTCGTCCAGGACGCGATTGAGGACGCGGCACGCACGAGAGGCTCCCTGGACGGGGCAATATTTCACTCGGACCACGGCAGCGTCTATACCTCCTCAGCGTTCCAGACCACGTGCCGGAGGCTGGGGATCCGCCAGTCGATGGGCCGGATCGGATCGAGTGCGGATAACGCGATGGCTGAGTCGTTCAACGCCTCGCTGAAGCGGGAGACGCTGCAAGGTTCTGGTGGTTGGGCGTCGCCGGTTCAGTGTCGACGGGAGGTGTTCCGGTGGATCACGAGGTACAACACACGTCGTCGGCACTCCGGGATCAGTTACTTATCGCCGAGAGCTTTCGAACACCGCGCCACGGCTGTTACCGTGGCACCCGCTGCTTGATCAATCCTGCGTGTCCACTCAAAGGGGGACACCCCCGTCTACCGCGTGATCTGTACAAAGCTCAGTACGCCACAGCCCAGGGATCTTCGCCGGGATGAGCTGAAAGCACTACGGATCGCGAAGCAGCTCACCCAGGTGGTCGTAGCGGAACATTTAGGGTGCGCCCCGGCGAGGATCAGTGACATCGAGACTGGGAAACGCCCGTTGACAGAATTGGCGTCGGCCTACGAAAAATTCCTGAAAAGCGCTTGGCACACTATAGGAGCATCTCAACCAGAAAAGTTCAGGTACCTCAATCCAATCCATCGATTGAGAAACACGGGGGAGACTTGCCAAACTTGGACCTGCCCGCTGTTTTGGGGCGCACGGTGTTGTATAAGTGCCTTGAACTACAGATCTCGCGTACGTATAGCGCTATATACTTGAAGGTGTATAGCACGATATACTAGCATTGTGGTCAAAAGAAAAGACATACTCAAAAATATCGCATCCTACGCTAAACGGACCGGACAGACCCTCACCCTTAAAGAAGGTCGCAATCACACTCGAATCTGGGTCGGTGATAGGTACACCACAGTGGGGAGACACAATGAAATCGATGATCTCATGGCCCGCAAAATTTACAAGCAAATCGGAATGGAGAAATAGCGCATGAATTCATTTACCGCACGCGTTGAGCGCGGAGAGAAGTGGTGGGTCGCACAACTCGAAGAAGACCCCGGTGTCATCATTCAGGCTCGCCGACTTGATCAAATCCAGGATGAAGTCCGCGATGCGCTTACCCTTTTCCCGGAGCTTAGCGGTTCGCCCGAAACGGCAATAATCCACCTAGAGATCGTTGGCGAAGCCGAGCAGCAAGCCCAGGCAACCCGGGACCAGCTTGCAGTCATTCGGAAAGGCGAAGCCCGAGAGCTTGCACGCATGTCCCAGCAAGCTCGGCAGCTTGCCAATAGCGGGTATAACTACCGAGATATTGCCTATCTTCTTGGAATTACGTACGGCAGGGTAGGACAAATTCTCAAAACCAACCAGGCCACCGCTTAATTCGGGGTCTTAATAAACAGGACCCTGAACTTCAGTAGGGGTTGGGAGGGGTGCTATAAGGCAGCTGCCGCGGGCTTCTTGCGGTCGAAGGCACGCCAGCCAAAGAGGAAGAGCGCTGACATGGTGGTGGCCACGATGAGGAAGCTCCAGTGTGGCAGGCGCCCGTTGACGAGCACCCACAGGGCCATGCCGCCGATGATGGCGCTGACCCAGACTATTATTCCCTCGGCCCACTTGCCGCGTGGTGGCAGCAACAAGATGATGACCCAGCCGAGAAGCGCTCCCACGGTCCAGGGCCAAAAGGCGTCGATGAAGCTTGTCAGGCTCAACCCGCCGTGCGCGAGGCGGGCGGCGATGGCGAAGATGACGAGGGCGAGAATATCGATTACTGGGGCAATGCGCATGATCTATCAGGTTTCCTTTCGACTAAGAGCAGCATAGGTCATTCCCTTGCGAGCGTAGTGCAGGAAGTAGACAACCCACCCCACGGCGGTGACCGCGGCGAAGGAAATGAGGCGGTAGATGATCGCCGCGCCGGTGGCGTCGACTGCGGTCATGCCCATGGCGACGAGGGTGGCGATGATGGCGGCCTCCACTGTGCCCAGCCCGGCGGGGGTGACCTGTGCCGAGCCGGCAAGCTTGGCGGTGAGGTAGGCAATGGCGATGCCGGCGGTGGTAGTCTGATCCTCACCCGCGCGCAGGGCCGGGATATCGCCGGTGATGGCCCATACGCAGGCCCAGAGCGAAACCATGTCGAGCAAGCGATGGAGCAGCGAGAAAACCAGTACGCGGGAGAACTCGTAGCGGTTAACGTGCACCTCTTCGAGGTTGCGGACCTGTTTAATCACTGCCTCGCGCTTTGTGCCCTTGAGCAGACGCTGGTGATTGAGCCAGGCCTCGACGCGGCGCGGATTATTGGTCAGCCAAAACAGGGCGGCGGACAGACCCAGCATGAGCAGCAGGGTGCTTACCAGGGACCAGAAAGCCATATCGGCGTTGAGGAAGAGCACGCCGGCCAGGCCGATCATGACCAGCCACATCGTAGAGATGGCGGAGGAGAGTACGAAGAACCAGCCGCAGAGCATGACGGAACAGCCCCAGCCGCGCTGCACGTTGAAGGTCAACACGGCGGAGAAGGCCGGGCCGGCAGGCAGGGTGGTGGACCAGGAATTGGAAGCCAGGGTCACCGCGGACGTCTCACGCAGAGGGACGTTGACGCCGCCAGAGCGGATGAGCAGGCGCATGACCTCACTCATCGCGGTGATGGCGCCCGCCGTGGTGAGGACGACGACGAGGATTCCCCAGGGATCGGCGTGGCGCAGGGTGCTCAGGCCATCCTTGAGAAAGTCCAACTCATCCCGAAAGGCCCAGCCTAGGACCGCGAGGACGACGAGGGAGGCAATGAGCTGCAGCCACTTCATCTAGCGGTCCTTTTCCAAGCGGGAAAGGAGCTCGTTGAAGGGGATCAGCTCCTCGTCCGTCTCGGCATTGCGGGAGCCGCGCACGGCAGAAGCATCGTCGGCGTCGGATTCTTGGTTGCTCTCGCCGTGACCGAGCCTTTCGCTCAGGCGGTGCACGAAGCGCGGTGCCCACCAGTTGTCCTCGCGCAAGAGGTGCATGACGGCGGGGACGAGGAGCATACGCACGATGGTGGCGTCGATAAGCAGGGCAAAAATCATGCCAAAGGCGATGTACTTCATCATGACGATCTCGGAGAAGCCGAAGGCGCCGGCCACCACGATCATGATGAGCGCCGCGGCGGTGATGATGCCGCCGGTATGCGCGGTGCCGGAGGCGATGGCCTCATCCGTGCTGGCCCCGCGCTTGCGGGCCTCGACCATGCGGGAGACCAAGAAGACCTCGTAGTCCGTGGAGAGGCCGTAGATGATGGCGATGATGAGCACCAGGATCGGGCTCATGAGCGGGCCGGGGGAGAAGTTGAGCACTCCGCCGCCGAGGCCGTCGACGAACATGAGCGTGAGAATTCCCAGGGTGGCGCCGACGGTGAGCAGCGTCATCAAGATGGCCTTGATGGGCAGGATGAAGGAGCCGAAGACCACGGCCATGAGTAAGAAGGTGGCCAGGACTACGTACAGCGCCATCCACGGCAGCTTGTGGAAGAGCGCATCGAGGGATTCCACCTCCATGGCCGGGGTGCCGCCGACGTAGAGGTTAACGCCCTCGGGGGCCTCGACCTGCTCGAGCTCATGGACGATCCTGGTGTAATCCTCGCGCTCGGCGATGCCGGCGGATAACACGGTGGTGCCGTCCTTGGTGGCGGTGGTCGGCGCCATCGGTTCCGTGAGCCCGTCCAAGTCACGGACCTGCATATAGACGTCCACCAGCTGCTGATTCGTGGCGTTTTCCACGACGAGCTTGACCGGCTCGGTGCGGAAGGAGGGGAATTGCTCGTTGAACTCGGCCTGGGCGGTGCGCGTCTCATTGGTGGGCGGCAGATAAGTCTCGTTGATGCCGCCGAATGTGACCCCGAGGATGGGCAGGGTCAGCAACAATAGCCCGCCGCAGATGGCCACGGTCATGAGCTTGGCACGGCGCATGGCCCACTGTGGCAGGCGGTACCACCAGGTGTCCTGGATGCGACGCGCGCGCCGCGAGGTCTTGCGTACCGACCACTTGTCGATGTTTGTGCCCAGCATTCCAAAGAGCGCGGGCAGCACCGTTACTGAGAGCAGGGCGGCCAAGCCGACCGCGGAAATGGAGCCATAGGCCACCGACTTGAGGAAGGCCTGCGGGAAGATGAAGAGGCCGGAGAGGGCGACGGCCACCATGGCGGCTGAGAAGACGACGGTCTGCCCGGCCGTCGCGGTGGTGATGGCGACGGCGTCTTGAGGGGATCTGCCCTTGTCGAGCTCCTCGCGGAAGCGCGAGACCATAAAGAGGCCGTAGTCGATGGCTAGGCCTAGGCCAAGCAGCGTGACGACGGCCTGTGCAAAGACGTTGACCTGCAGGAATCCGGCCAGGATGGAGAGGATACCGAGGGAGCCGAGGATCGATAGTCCGCCGACTACTAAAGGCATGAAGGCCGCGACGACGGAGCCGAATACGACGAGGAGGAGAAGGCCTACCAGGGGCAGGGCTGCTTTTTCCGCGCGGGAGATGTCATTGGCCATGCCCTCGTCGAGGGAGTCGGCGACGGCGGTGGCACCGGCCACCTGGACCGGGATATCCGTGGCGCGCAGCGAGTCCTCGATGATGCGGAAGTCCTTGAGCGTCTGCTCGGCATCGCCCTTGAGGCCGATGGCGGCGAAGGCGGTGGTGCGATCGGCGTTGATGAGGTTCGGGTTGCGGGAATCGAAGTAGCTCGTGACGGAGGCAATCTGATCCGGGTATTGCTCCTTGAGGCCGGCCAGGTAGGCCTGCGCGGCGGCGAAGTGCTCGTCCGGATCACTAAAGAGCACGATGACATCGCCGCTGTTGTCGCGGCCAAAGACCTCGTGCTCGATGGTGGCCGCGCTTGTCGAAGCCGCTCCCGGGTCCTCCCAGCCCTCCTGGCTCATGCGTTCCCCTAGCCGAGAGCCGAAGCCGAGGAAGAGCAGCGCGATGATGCCGATGACCACCAGCGGGATGAGCTTGCGGTGTCTATAAGAAAAGCGTCCCCAGTTGAAAAACATGTGGCCTCCTAGCGGTGGTTGAGCAGCTCCGCAAGCGGGCGGAAAGGCTGCAGCCAGGCGCCACCTTCCGGCAGGTTATCGAGGTTGATGCGCGGGAGCGGCTCGCGGAAGACACCCTCGACGTCTTCCAAGTCGACGAACTCGAGCGCCGGATCATTGAGCGCCCAGGAGGCGTGCTCGTGGAAGCCAAGAACGCAGACGGCCTTGCCTTCGGCGGCGAGTTCCTCCAACAGTGGCTGGAAGTTCTGCCCGTCGGCAGAGGCCACGACGACGCCGTCGAGACTCTCCCGATTGTCCTCGATGTAGCGGATCATGTCGGGGTCGACATCGTCGTCCTCGTGCAGCTTGGGCTTGGCAAAGACGGCGAAGCCGACGTTGCGGATGGCCTCGACCCAGGGGCGGATCGAGTCCGCGCCACCGGGGGCGACGTTGGTGAACACGGCGGCCTGCGGAGTGGCGTCGTGGTGCAAGGCGATCTCTACGAACCAGCGCCCGATGGCATCAAAGCGTGGGCGAAAGGCCGCGGTGGGGCGCCCGCCCAGGATCGCTCCGAGGCCCATGTCCATATTTGGTGCATCCCACACCAAGAGATAAGTGCCGCTCATTTACTTCTTCTCCCACAGATACTCGGTGATCACGTGCTCCTTTTCTAGCCCCTTGCCCTCGAACTTGGTGATGACCTGGCGGTCCACCAGCTGCGGGCACCCAGGCCACAAGTGGCCCTTGTACTCCAGGCTGGGCTCGACGTTGACCAGCTCATCTATCCACTCGGCATAGCCGGCGTGATCGGTGGCAACGTGTAAAACCCCGCCGGGTTTGAGGCGTGAGGCGAAAAGATTGAGCGTACCCGACTGGATAATCCGGCGCTTGTGGTGACGAACCTTGGGCCAAGGGTCGGGGAAGAAGACGCGGATGCCGTCCAGGGATGCGGGTGCGAACATGCGCACCATAACCTCGATGCCATCGCCACGAATCATCCGGATATTGGAGATGTCCTCGCGCACGACCTGGCCGAGCAGCTTGGCCAGTCCCGGCTTATAGAGCTCGACGGCGACGATGTTCTTCTCTGCCTCTAGAGGCGCCATGGCTGCGGTGGAGGTGCCGGTGCCGGAGCCAATCTCGACGATGGTGGGCGCGCCGGGGCGGCCGAACCACTCATCGATGTCTACGAGTTCGTCTCCCAGCAGGCGGCCTAGGCGCGGCCAGTTCTCCTCGAAGAGCGCATTCTGGTTTTCGGTGAGGGTGCCGCGACGGAAGGTGACGCTGCCCAGGCGCGGGTAGTCCAGATCGTTGGAGAACTCCGCATTGAAATCGGTCTGCGGGGGGCGCCCGGGTGGCATCTCGCCGGCGCCGCGGTTGGGGGTGCTGGCTTCGTAATTATTAGTATCCATTGGCGTCTATTGTTCACTTAACCTGCGATATCGACAAAGTGACGCGCCGAATAGCCGTCTTGGTCTAGTATCTGGGTATAACCAGTGGCCGCGATGGGGGTGCCAATATCACGCTACGGAAGCCCTATTCCGCACCTAATTAGCCCCCGAAATGGGGGGTAAAATGTGCGCTATGTTCTATCTCACAGCAGTATGTGGCCGGTTAAGGGGCGGTTAACGGGGTGGATATAACCGGTGTGTCGAGAAATACGGATAAATACATCAACGGCACGTTACGCTAGTGATGGAAAGTAATTTCTTCAGCACCTTTGTTTAAAGCTTGTCTAAAACCAGGAGACTATTTAATGACCGCCACCATTCAGGGCCTCGTCGGCTCGTTGCCGACCAACAATGAAAAGCTCATCGCGTGGATTGAAGAGAACGTGGAGCTGTTTCAGCCGGATAAGGTGGTCTTTGTCGACGGGTCCCAGGAAGAGGCAGACCGCCTCGCCGCGGAGCTCGTAGAAAAGGGCACCCTCATCAAGCTGAATGAGGAAAAGCGCCCCAACTCCTACTTGGCACGTTCCAACCCCTCCGATGTGGCTCGCGTGGAATCGCGCACCTTCATCTGCCCGGAGCTGGAGGAAGACGCCGGCCCCACCAATAACTGGGCGCCGCCTGCTGCCATGAAGGCCGAGATGACCGAGGCCTTCCGTGGCTCCATGCGTGGGCGCACCATGTATGTTGTTCCCTTCTGTATGGGGCCCATCAGCGATCCGGACCCCAAGCTGGGCGTTCAGCTGACGGACTCGGCCTACGTCGTGCTCTCCATGCGGATTATGACCCGCATGGGCGCCGAGGCTCTGGAGAAGATCGGGGACAACGGTGCTTTCGTTCCCGCGCTACACTCCGTGGGTGCTCCGCTCGAGCCCGGTCAAGAAGACGTGGCCTGGCCGTGCAATGACACCAAGTACATCACCCAGTTCCCCGATACTAAGGAGATCTGGTCCTACGGTTCCGGTTACGGCGGAAACGCCATCCTGGCCAAGAAGTGCTACGCGCTGCGTATTGCCTCCGTCATGGCACGGGAAGAGGGCTGGATGGCTGAGCACATGCTCATCCTCAAGCTGATTAGCCCGGAGGGCAAGGCATACCACGTAGCTGCGGCTTTCCCCTCCGCCTGCGGCAAGACCAACCTCGCGATGATCACGCCGACCATTCCGGGCTGGAAGGCCCAGGTTGTCGGGGACGACATCGCTTGGCTCCACCTGCGCGAAGACGGTCTCTACGCGGTTAACCCGGAGAATGGCTTCTTCGGCGTCGCTCCTGGTACCAGCTATGATTCCAACCCCATCGCCATGAAGACCATGGAGCCGGGCAACACCGTGTTCACCAACGTGGCACTGACGGATGATGGCGATGTCTGGTGGGAAGGCATGGACGGCGAGGCACCTGCGCACCTCATCGACTGGACCGGTGCCGACTGGACTCCGAACTCCTCCACCAAGGCAGCACACCCGAACTCCCGCTACTGCGTGCCGATCTCGCAGTGCCCGACCGCCGCGCCGGAATATGATGACTGGCACGGCGTCAAGATCGACGCCATCCTCTTCGGCGGCCGTCGCCCCGATACCGTTCCGCTGGTCACCGAAGCCTTCGACTGGAACCACGGCACCATGATCGGCTCGCTGCTGGCCTCCGGCCAGACCGCTGCTGCCGCCGAGGCTAAGGTGGGCTCGCTGCGCCATGACCCGATGGCCATGCTCCCCTTCATCGGCTACAACGTGGGAGATTACCTGCAGAACTGGATCGACATGGGCGCCCGCGGTGGCGATAAGATGCCGTCCATCTTCCTGGTCAACTGGTTCCGCCGTGGTGAGGACGGTCGCTTCCTGTGGCCGGGCTTCGGTGAGAACTCGCGTGTGCTCAAGTGGATCGTCGATCGCATCGAAGGCAACGTCGAGGCTGAGAAGACCGTTGTGGGCAGCACCGCTCGCGCCGAGGACATCGACGTCGAGGGCCTCGACGTCGATATCGAGGACCTGCGCGAGGCACTCGCAGTCAACCCGGCCGATTGGGCGGGGGACGTGGAAGACAACAACGAGTACCTGCGCTTCCTCGGACCACGCGTGCCTGCAGAGGTATGGGAGCAGTTCGAGGCGCTCAAAAAGCGCATCGAGAGCGCATCCTAAACGCCGGCTAGGCCCGGACTACGATAACGAGATTTGAGGTCAAGAACTCGCGTAGGCCGGGCACCCGCGTTATCCACCACGCCCAGCGTGGGTGGTAGCGCGGAAAAACCCAGGCATTGTGGGCGCGCGCCCAGCGCAGCCCCTCCTTGGCAGAAACCGCGAAGAGCGAGGAACCGAAGACATTTTTCGGCTCCCGCCCGTGAATGCGGGTATAGCGATCCCGGGCGAACTCGCCGCCGACGTAGTGCTGCCACAGCCCGGTCTCGTGCCCGCCGAAGGGGCCGAGCCACACCGTGTAGCTGACTATGACCAGCCCGCCTGGGCGCGTAACCCGCACCATTTCATCGGCCATGCGCCAAGGCTCGGCGATGTGCTCGGCCACGTTGGAAGAGTAGACAACGTCGAAGGTGTCATCGGCGAAGGGCAGGCGGGTGCCATCCCCGCGCACTGAATTCGCCAGCTTTATCCCGGCCGCCGACATCTCTCCCGCATCAGGCTCGAGCCCAAAGTAGCGCGCCCCACGCCGCGCGAAGGCCGCTGCGAAGTAGCCTGGCCCGCCCCCCACATCGAGTACGCGCGCACCGTCTAGACCTACCCCGTAGTCCCGGCCCAGCGCGGTGACCAGATCCGCAGTATCCTCAGCCAAGCCGCCGTAGAAGATGTCCGGGCGAGTCTGCTCGAAGCGAAATGACCGCAGCAGCCGCCAAGAACGGCGAAAAGTAGCGAAGATACGGGTTTGTCTCATAAGGCACTAGGCTAGTGCTTCGACATGAAAATTCTCTTACTGTGCTGGCGCGATTCCACCCACCCGCAGGGCGGTGGCTCGGAGCGCTACCTCGAGCGCGTTGGCGAGTACCTCGCCGCCCAAGGCCACGAGGTGGTCTTTCGCAGCGCCAAGCACATGAATGCTGCCCGCCGCGAGAAGCGCGGGGGAGTGCTGTACTCACGCGCCGGCGCGAAGTTCAGCGTCTATCCGCGCGCGTGGCTGTTCATGCTGGCAGGCCGCTGCGGCATCGGGGATGCCAAGGGAGTCGATGTTGTCGTCGACACGCAAAACGGCATCCCCTTCTTCGCGCGCCTCGTCTCCGGGGTGCCCACGGTCTTGCTCACCCATCACTGCCATCAGGATCAGTGGCCGGTGGCTGGGCCCGTGCTGGCGCGGCTGGGGTGGTTCCTGGAATCGCGGGTGGCTCCGCGCGTTTATCGTGGCAGCCCTTATGTCACGGTCTCCCAAGCCAGCGCTGCAGATCTGGAGAAGCTTGGGGTGAGCGGCGCCCACATCATCGAAAACGGCCTCGACCCAATCCCGGAGCATGTCCCCGTGCTCGAGCGCGAGGCGCAGCTACACCTAGTGACGCTGTCGCGGCTGGTGCCGCACAAGCAGATTGAGCACGCCATGGATACCGTGGCCCATACTCCTGGCGCGGTGCTTGATGTCATCGGATCCGGCTGGTGGGAATCGCACCTGCGTGAGTACGCCGAACAACATGGTGTCAGCGAGAGGGTGCGCTTCCGCGGTCAGGTGACGGAGGACTATAAGCACGCGCTGCTCGCGCGGGCCGATGCCCACCTCATGCCCTCGCGCAAGGAAGGCTGGGGCTTGGCCGTCATGGAGGCTGCCCAGCACGGCGTCCCCACCATCGGCTATAAGTTCGGCTTGCGCGATAGCGTCATCGATGGAGAGACGGGAGTATTAGTCGCGCGGGAAAGCGAGTTCGTGGAGGCCACCGCGCGCCTGCTGCGGGATACTCGGCGCCGCAAGCGCTTGGGCGAGGCAGCCCGCGCCTTCGCGGCTACCTTTTCTTGGGAGTTAACGGGCAGGCGCTTCGAGGAGCTCCTCGGAGAACTAGTGCCAAGAGCGGGGAAATAAGCCACCCAGCCATAGGTGCCCACGGCAGCGCAGGCGGCGGGGCGGGAGTGCTTGCCACGATCCGTCCATCTAAGACCACCACGCCGACGCCTAGCTTCTCCAATTGCGCCATGTCACGCTCATCCCAGGCAGCCAGCGCGGCGAGGTAGGCGGGTGCTGCCTGGTCTACGACGTCGCCGTCGACGCTCAGCTGCCCAGAACTCAGCTGCGCAGTCACCTTGGAATAGGGGTCAATGGCTACCCCGCGTGTGCCATCAGCAGCCGTCACCTCGACGAGGTAGGGCCGGTCCACAAAAAGGGCGGTGCGGTCATCGATCTCTGCGACCAGTGCGCGGTCCACCCCGGTATCGGTAGGGGCGAGCACGCCAAGTGCACGCGGCGCATCAACGTTTTGCAGCAGCGTACACGCCAAAGCCAGCGGGGCGAAGCCGCGTGGCAGCGCGCCCAACCCGGCCACGTAGAGCGGAATGGCCAGCATGACCAGTTTCTGAGAGTCTCGCACTAGGCCGGCGCCAGGAACATTTTCCACCAGCCAGACGGCCACTCCAGGACAAAGCCACAGTGCCAGCGCAGCGCCCATGCCCATGAGAGCCAGCGCGCCGAGACGCTGGGCCTCGCGCCGCACCAGACGGAAGGCACCCAGCACTGCCAGCGCCGCGACGCCCAAACCTGCCAGCGCGAAGCCGGCGGTGCGGGAATCGGGCACGGCCTGGCTATTCCAGATTCCGCCGAGCCCGATGAGTGCGCCAGCCGTGCCGACGAGATGCTCGGCGTGAGGAGAGAAAGCCTCGACGGCTGTCCGCGCAGATCCTGTTACACTCCCCGTCTGAGCCTGCATAATCCCGGGAATGGCCCAAGGCAGCCACAGAACTAGGCCCGCGAGCCCTACTCTGGTGCGGGCACAGAAGAGTGCGGTGAGCACGGCGAATACCGCGCCGGTGGGAGTAATCGAGGCCACGCACATGGCCAGCCAGGCGCTGCGTTCGTGCCCGCGCAGCCCGCAGTAGGCGATAACGGGCAGCAGCCAGGCGGCTATGGCCAGGGACCACTGGCCCTGCAGCAAGCGCTCGATGACGAAGGGATTGGCAACAGCGCAGGCCATCGCTCCCGCCGCAGTCCACGGTGAGGCGGCCCATAAAGCGGCCGTCGCGGCGGCGCATCCCGCGGCCCCCAGGATGAGCACCCGCGCGATCCACGGGCCGCCGGCCAGCGCCAAGAGTGCGTCCTGCGGGACGTTGCGGGCGGGCAGCGCGCCGGAGCCGAGCGCGCCAGGGGTGAGCGCGGGATCGTGGAGCAGGGCCATGTCCCGCCACAGGTATTCGCCCGGCAGGAGAAAAGGCCAGCCCACTGCGGCGACGAGGATCAACCCCCACGCCAGGAGGAGCGCCTTATCCGCGCGCACGGTGGCGGCGCACGAAGATGAAGGCGGCTACGCCCAGCAGCACCATGCCGAGCGCCTTGCCCGCCCAACCGAGAAGGCTGAGAACCTTGATTGTGGTGATGAGCGGCGCCACCGTGGAATGCCTCTGCGCGCGGGAGTCATCGGAGAAAGTCATGTCCATGCTGAGCAGCGAGCGCTGCGCGGTGTCTTGTGCCGCGGCCATATCCTTGGCCTGTTTCGCATCGGTGGCATAAAAGATGGAGAGCTTCTCATCTGCGTTGAGGACAGTGCCGGTGGTCGGCTCAACCCAGACCTCGCGCGAGACCGTGTAATAGGGCTCGAGCACCACAGAATCCGCGGCGCCAAGGCTGTAGCGGGCGAGGGAATCCGGGGAGTAGAAGTCTCGCGCGGGCCCGCGCAGGGTGGCAGGGCCAGCCCCGTTCAACGCCTCAGGAAGTGAGGTCGGCGCAATATCCTGGTGATAGACGTAGGTGGGGATGGACTCGAGCGTCTCTTTGGTGCGGTAGTCAATGGGGTCGGCGCGCTGGGTCAGGCTGTCGAAGTAGGCATAGGAACGCTGCTCCGTGGCGGAGGGGAAGAAGTAGTTCAATCCATCGCGCTCGAAGGCGTCTTGCTCAAATCCGGAGGCAAAAAGCGCGCCGTCCACGTGCTGGGAGTTATTCTCACCCGGCATGGGGTAGGCGGATTCGCGGTTGAGGAAGGCCTCCTCGCTGGTCTCGAGGAGAGTCCTTCCGCTCACCTGAAAACTCACATCAGAGCTGGTCGCGGCCACGGACTTCTTCTCCGCGCCGGGAAAATCGGTGCTCTGACTGCGCATCTGCCGGGTCACGGTGATGTCTGATTCGGTGATATAGCAGTGCAGCTTGGAACTGTCGGCGCCGCAGCCTTCCTCAGCGCGGTTGGTCTCTGGCACCGCGCGCTGAGAATAGGCATCGACATCGAGCACGGGCCCAGTGGCGGGGGCGGATTCGACGGAGAAGTCTTGGTCTACCGGCAGGGGCCGCGAGTGGTTGATATACAGTGGCGGCACAATGGAGCCCAAGAGCAGCGAAAGGATCGCGGCGACGACCACCCAGGTCAGGGGCGCGCGAGAACTAGGCAATCGCTTCATTGCAGTATTATGTCCAATCAGTTTCCGGGCACGGCCAAGGCGAGCAGAAGGAGTAGGCGTGACGCACAGGGCTACTCAGCTGAGCGTACCGCAGCATCTCCCTGAACTTGATGGGTTACGCGCGGTCGCGGCTGTGGGAATCATTGTGACTCACGTGTCCTTCCAGACCGGAATCGGGTGGGGGATAACGGAGCGCTTCGATTACTTCGTTGCGGTATTCTTCGCGCTCAGCGCCTTTTTGCTGTGGCGCCGTCGTGGCCTGCACGCCCCCGGCGAGTACTTCTTCTCCCGCGTGGCGCGCCTCGCCCCGGCCTATCTCGCGTGCGTGTGCGTGGTCTTGGCCCTGCTTCCCGAAGCCCACACCGCCTCCCCCGGCCAAGTCCTCAGCAACCTCACGGCGACGCAGATTTATGTCAAGGATGGGCTCGCCCCTGGGCTTACGCACCTGTGGTCGCTGTGCGTGGAGTTTTCCTTCTACCTCGTGCTTCCCCTGCTGGCGTGGGCGCTGGCTGGGCGCACCCGTGGCCAGCGCATAGCGGTCTTAGTCACCGCCGGGATTCTGAGCCTGGGCTGGGCCTTCCTGCCCTTTGTGGCCGAGTATGATTCCGACCAGGTCAACTCGCAGATCTGGCCGCCTGCCTATACCTTGTGGTTCGTCGTGGGGATGGTCGCCGCCGAATGCGAGGGGCACCTCCCGCGCTGGGCACGCAAGGTATTTAGCTGGCGCTGGCTGTGGTGGTTGCTCGCCGCCGGATGCGTATCGCTGGCCAGCCGGGAGTGGTTCGGCCCGCGTGGCCTTGTCCACCCAGAGCCCCAAGAGTTTGCGCAGCGCATCGTCGTCGGCGCGGTCTTTGGAATGTGCGTCGTGGTGCCCGTGGCGTTGGTTCCACGGGAAACCTCGCTTTATGCCCATCCCTTTGTCTTAGGCCTAGGGCGTTGGTCTTATTCGCTGTTTTTATGGCACGTTGCGGTGCTATCGCTCGTCTTCCCGCTCGCGGGTATCCCGCTCTTTAGCGGCCAGGTCGCCGATTTTGTCCTCGTGCTCGTGCTTACGGTGGCGGGCAGCGTAGTGGTTGCTGCCGTGAGCTATGTCCTTATTGAGGCGCCTGGCCGGCGTTGGATATTCCAGGCACGCCAGCGCCGCCGCGCACAGCCACAACAAGAGATCCGAGTCCCCCGCATAAGAGCCGCTGGGCCAGGGCGCGCGGGCCAGCATCGCGCCTGCGATAGCCACGAGCCCTCCGGCCAGGGCGGGGGCGGGGATGGTGGTCCAACGCACGATGGCCCAGGCACACAGCCCGGCGACAAGGGCTTGCCAGCCCAGTAGTGCGAGAACCACGAGGGCGACTAGGCCTCTAGAGCCCTGTGTCGGCTGCCACCAGCCGCTGCGCCGGCGCAGGGAAAGCAGACATAGACCTAGCGTTAGAAGCCCCAGCGCCCCGCCGAATACGAGGGCCGCGAAATACCACGGCTGCGCCACGAAAGACATGCGGAAGGTTCCCGCCTGCCCCGCCGGAATCTCAAAGGCCTGAGTCGCGGCATCGACTTCGCGGGCCACCAGCGGGGTGTCCCCGAGGAAACCTTGCAAGCCCTCGTTGAAGGCGCGCCCGGTAACCAGCAGGCGCGGGCTATCGGCGGCCGCGATCTCGGGGCCAGAAAGCCGATAATCCTGCGGCGGTGACCAAGAGGTTGACTGGAGGGAAACCCAGGCGCCGGTGCTGCGCACGCGGTGCTGGCCAGGGGAAAGCTCGAGGGTATCGCCGGGGTGGTGTAAGACGCCGTCGACAAGCACGGGCTTGGGCGAGTCCACCTTAACTTCCATGGGGCGTGGGGCGGTGAAATCGCGGATGAGCACTCGCGAGTCCTGGAAGATCTGCTGGAAGAAGAACTGTTGCACGTTGGGTGAGGTATCCGGCACGGTGAGCACGCGCTCGATGGGAGTGCCTTCCACCTCCAGGTTGGCAATACCAACGCGCTCGCTCAGCTCGACGCGAATGGCCTCGGTGTCTCCCCCGGGCACCCGCACCTGCTCGGAATGATAGGGCTCGAGCTCGACCTCGACGGCGGCCGAACCCGAACGCACCGTCACGGTGGTCTGCGAGGTGGCCATGATGTTCAGGCGCGGCGAGGAAAAGTGCCCGCGCAGCTCAATCCACCCGGTATCGCCGGGGGCCGGCCACCACGAGGTGGAGTTCTCCCCGTCGACTGCCGCGGTGACGGACTGGCGCGGCTGCGCGCCACCGAAGGCATTGGCATCCGCCGCCGAGGACGAGGCCACAACCTGCGCCCCGGTGGACTCAACGACGCTCAATGGGCCGCTCGAGGGATAGTCCCGCAGCCGGTTGTGCACCGTGGAGGGATCATCCGTGGCCAGCGGGGCAGAGAGCGCGCCGTCGAGGGTGCCATAATTGCGGTCGCTCAAGGTGGGGGTATCCGTGACAATCTGGGCGTCGCTGTCGACCAACTCGCGCACAGCAGGCCCCGCTACAGCATCGAGGAAGGCCAAAGACTCGCCGCCGCCTGCGACACGGAGCGGCGCGGATTCACTCAGCGCCATGGAGTCATTATTCAAAGTGACCACGTCGACCTCGCCGAAGGTGTGGACCTGCCCGCCGAAGTCTGCGGCGTTAGGTTCATGACTACTCCCGGAGTTCTCCAGATCGTGGCGCAGGATAATGGCGCCGATGCCCAGCCGGGCCAGCACCCGGGAAGCAGAGGAGGGATCCTGCTCGAGGGTATCCATGACGCCATCGAGCCCGCGAATGGCCTCCGGCGGGACCAAAGGGATGGCATCCCGCACGGCCCAGGGAACCTCGAGGAGAGGTTGCGCCGGCTCGTCGCGGGTCCAGCCCCAGTCCTGGCGGGCAAAGGAGGCCGGCGGATAGATAAGCGTGCGCGTTCCCTGGGCATTCGCGTTGATAAAATCCGCCGCTTGATGCCAATACTCCGGCACCTTCTCATAAGCTCCGCGCGGCAAGAGGCGCCCGCTTAGCGCAGGGGCGAGTGCGCTGACAACGAGGAGGATGACCGCCACTCCCACGGCCTGACGCCGGCTCGGGTGCAGAGTTCGTGGCAGATCTATTCCCGCCAGGGCCCGGGCAAAACCCAGGAGCAGGGGAATGCGCACCAGCGGATCGAATTTATGCAGGTTGCGCAGCGCCGCCAGCGGCCCGTCCAGCGCGTCGAGATACCACGTCGCGTGAGTGCCAAGGATCGCGATGCCGACGAGCGCCATGAGCGCCCACACCCGCGGGAGCTTGGCCAGCCCGTAGATGCCGATGGCGGCCACGGCCATGGTGACCAGGATAAACACCGGCTGCGTGGCTAGTAAGTTACCGGCAACCCGCTCGGTATCGACGAAGGGCGCCCAGCTGGTTGTTCCGCGCAGAATCTCCGGCAGGTTGAGCCACCGGGTGGTGACATAGGAGGACTCGATGAACTCCGTGAAGGGCGGCGAGTAGCGCCCCAGGATGAACAGCGGCACAAGCCACCATGCGCTGACCGCGGCGCAACCGGCCAGCCAAATAACCCCGGGCCGCCAGGCGCGGCGATAGATCAGGATGAGGGCCGCGGGCAGACAGGCAGCGATGGTGGCGGTGGCGTTGACCGCGCCCATGCACGCCACGGGGATGACTGCTGCGGCGGCGCTGCGCCAATCCAGTCTCTCGCGTAGGAAAGGCAGGATGACCCACGGGGCGAGCATCACCGGCCAGGTCTCAGAAGATATCGCCGTCAACGTGGTCAGCGCGCGGGGAGAAAGCGCAAAAAGTAGCGCAGCTACCGTGGGCCACAATCCCCGCATTCCTAGTGCCTGCGTGAGGCGCTGAAAGCCGCAGAATCCAACGACGAGCACCACAAACCACCACAGACGCTGGGCAATCCAGTCCGAGAGCGGATCCAGCAACAAGAAGAAAGGACCCTGCGGAAAGAGATAACCGTAGGCCTGATTCTGGAGCTGTCCCAGCGGGAAATTATCGCTGTAGATGGTGAAGGCGCCGGCGAGGAAGCCAGCCGGGTTGGCCACCAGATCGAGCTTGGTGTCCGCGGCGACCTTGCCCCAGGGTTGCAGCACAACAACTAGGGCGAGGAAAGCGATGGAGAGTCTGCGCCACCCGCGGGAGTTTCGGGGCATCAACCGGGAGGGAGGGGGACTACTCGCGCGAGCCGTACTCGGGTCCGCCCATGACCGCCTGATCTGCGGGAACGGCGTTGCCCTGCGGCACGGCATCTGAGCCCGAGAACTGGGCGATTCCGATGATGGTGACGACGCCGAGCGCGATGCCGACCACAGCGCTGCCCACGGCGGGGCCGAGGGTGCGCTTGTTCAATGAATCGGTTTCGAGTGCCATAGACCCAGATACTAGCAGCTAATTAGAAATACTCGGGTTCTTCTGCGTCAGAGTCTGTGGCTGTGTCTTCGTCACTATCTTGAGGGACGATGAATACGGGCAGCCCGGAGTTACGCACGATCTGCTCTGCGGTGGAACTGGTCCACCAGGCGCGGAAGCCGCTCAAGGCGCGGGTACCGGTGACGATGACGTCGACGTCGAGCTCGTGCGCGGCGTCAACAATAGCGGAGGCAATGGTGGTGACTGATTCCACGAGGTGCGCGCGCCCGGCCAGGCCCAACCCCTCAGCCACGGCGATGCCCTGGCGGCAGATGCCCACCGCCTCTTGATAGGCGGCGTCATCCTCGACGTTTTCTGGGACCGCGATGGTGGGGTGCATTCCGGTGCGACCCACCGCGCGGGCGGCTTGGCGCGCAGCTGGCTCCCAGGCGGTGAGTATCTCCACCGTGTCGGGGCGCAGCAGCCGCGCGGCATACTCCATGGCGCGGTCCGCGCGTTCGGAGCCGTCATAGGCTATCAGCATAGTCTCGCCGTTACTCATGGCGTCCATGATAGACCGGGTTTCGGGGCGAATGGGGGATGTGAGGCACACTGGTAGCCATGATTTCCAGCCGTAGCCTTCCGATTCTTTCGAGCCTTGTAGTCTCCCTTTTCGCCGCAGGCGCCCTCAGCGCGTGCGCGACGGATAGCCAGGAACCGCAGAGGCCGGCCACTACGACGACCTCTGCACCTGCGGAAACGCAAGTGGCCCCCATCCAAGATCAGCGCGCGCAGGCGGCCTCCTTGTTGATGCCCCCGGCCCGTGACTACGCGGATGCCTTGCACAAGCTGCGCGCCGGGGTGGGTGGAATCTTCATCCCCAGCTGGGCGGATCCCGCGCTGCTGGGTGAAGGGGGCCAGAACCTGGCGGCCCTGCGCGCTGAGGTGGGCCACGATTTCGAGGTTTCCATCGACTTTGAGGGCGGGCGAGTGCAGCGCTTCTCGGAGATCCTGGGTGACTACCCCTCGCCGCAGGAGATGGCCGCGCACAACACCCCGGAACAGATCGAGGCCATCGGCGCTGAGATTGGCACTAGCCTTCATGCGCACGGCATCAACGTGGACTTTGCGCCCGTGCTCGACGTCGATGGCAACGGCCTCGAGGTCGTGGGGGACCGTTCCTTTTCTACTGATCCCGCCGCCGCGGGCGAGTATGGCGCGGCCTTCGCACGGGGATTGCAATCGGCGGGGGTCAAGGCGGTATTCAAACACTTCCCGGGCCACGGCCGGGCCTCGGGCGATACCCACGTGGCCGAGGCGATAACCCCGCCACTCGACCAGCTCTATGGGCACGAGTTCATCCCCTTCGCCGAGGCGGTTCCCGCCGCCCCAGAAGCTGCCCTGATGATGGGGCACCTGGAGGTTCCCGGCTTAGGGGATGGTCATACTGCGGCCTCCATCAACCCGGCCGCCTATGAACTCGCACGCGATTTCTTGCACTTCAATGGTGTGATTTACACCGATGACCTGGGTGGAATGGCGTCAATCACCAACTCACTGAGCATCGAGGAATCCGTGGTGGCAGCGATCGCCGCGGGCGCCGACATGCCGCTGTGGTCCACGGATGAGGATATTGACGCGATTATCGACGCCGTGGATTCCGCCGTCACCTCCGGCACTATTGCCCCCGAAACCTTCGCCTCCGCCGTCGATCGCGTCGCCGCCGCCACGCCCAACTAGTAAAAGAGCCGGTGAGGGCGTTAGTCTTAGTGCGTGGAAAAGCATCTAGCTAAACGTAGCAATAAGGTCTGGCTGGTAGCCGCCGGCGTGCTGGCCGGACTTGTGCTGATCACGGCCGTTGTTTATATCTGGGACGTTGCCACCAATCAGGGCAAGGTTCCCCGTGCCACCTCGGTGGGCGGCGTTGATATCTCGAACATGGAACGCACGGCGGCCGTCGACAAGCTCGCCACCGAGCTCGGTGGGGTGGAAAACAAGCCCGTGACCGTGCGCTCTGGCGATCTCTCGACCGAGCTACTGCCGGCGGACTCAGGCCTGGTGCTCAACTTCCAGGCCGCCGTGGATGCCATCGATGATGCCTCCTATAACCCCTTCACGCGCCTGTATAGCTTCTTTGAAGCGCCGCAGGAAATCCCCGTCACCGTCGACGTGGACCAGGCCGCGCTGAACTCCTCCCTGCAGCACGTGCGCGAGGGCTTGAGCACCGCGCCGACCGACGGCAACCTGGAGCTCAACAACGGCGAGCTCAAGGTCACCGCCCCCATCCTCGGGCAAACGGTGGATGAGCAGAACTTGCAAGAAAAGGTCACCGTAGACTGGCTCGACCCAGCCGGCGTTACGGTGGACCCGGTGGAGGTAGAACCCGCTATTAACGACGCCGCTATTGAAGCGATGCGCACCGGCGAGGCCGCCAAGGCACTGGATAACCCGCTGACCATCCACGGCAAAAACGACGTCACTGGAGTGCTGAATAAGCCGGAGATCTCCCAATTCGTCTCCATCGAGGCCAAGGACGGCAAGCTGGGTCTCGTGGTCGATCGCGAGCGCGCCCGCGAGCTTTTCACCGAGCGCATGAACGGCGCCGACGTGCCAGGCGTCAACGCCAAGGTCTCCTTTGCCGGCGATTCGAAGAGCGTAACGCCTTCCAAGGACGGCGAGGTCATTGACTGGGACAAGACCCTGCACGAGCTTGATAAGCGCGTGCGCGGCGACGACCGCACCTGGGACGCCGACTACCGCCCCGACCCGGCGGAGTTCACCACGGAGGATGCGGAAAAATCCACCTTCGATCAGACCATCGGCGAGTTCAGCACCGGCGGTTTCTCCGGCCCCTCCGGCGAGAACATTCGCCTCGTGGCCGAGAAGGTCAACGGCGCTGTGGTCAACCCCGGCGAGACCTTCTCCCTCAATGGCTTCACCGGCCCGCGCGGAACCGCGCAAGGCTACGTGGAATCCGGCATCATCATCGACGGACACGCGGGCAACGCCGTCGGTGGCGGCATCTCCCAATTCGCCACCACCTTGTACAACGCCTCCTACTTCGCGGGCATGCAGGACGTGACGCACACTCCGCACTCCTATTACATCTCTCGCTACCCGGCCGGCCGTGAGGCCACGGTCTACGAGGGCGCCATCGACCTGCAGTTCAAGAACACCTCGAACTACCCGGTGCGCATTGAAACCAGCTTCGGGGGCGGAAACATCACCGTGCGTTTCAAGGGAGTAAAGACCGTCGAGGTTGAGTCCATCAGCAACGGGCGCTGGGCAAATACCGAGCCCAAGGTCATGTCCGTGACGAAGGATTGTTCGCCCTCTAGCGGCGCCCCCGGATTCACCACCTCTGATACCCGCATCATCCGGGATCTCTCCGGGCGTGAAATCTCCCGCGAGACCAACACCACCGTCTACGATCCGCAGCCCATCGTCCGTTGCGGCTAGTCACCACGGCGCCCCTCGCTCTGACACGTCTCACTCATCTGCCGTTCTAGCTGGCTGTCGAGGTCACACCGAATCTCCTGGGAGATGAACTCGCCGTTGCGGTGGGCCACCCGCAGCAGGTCATAGCCAAAATCGTGCACGCGGCAGGCGGGTTCGAAGGAGGCGGGCAGTGCCACCGGGGAGGAGCACGATCCCGTCGGGTTCTCGGGCAGACCCGCCCCGCTGGTGGGCCGGTAACTCAGCTTCGCCACCAGCTGCGGGGAGAACTCGATGCTGGTGCTACCGGCTGCCAAGGCTGCAGCGACGGGGACCTGGCCGGTTCTCACCGCGCTGCGCTGGCCCGGGCGCTCCTGGGCATTCGTTGCCCTAAGCTGCCTCGTATGTGTGCCTTTCCCCGACAACCCCGACTTTGCCCTGGGATGGCCGGTTGCCTTTCACTTGGCGCTGGCCTTTACCCTTGGCGTCGCGATAGTCAAGGCCTCGGATAAGGTCGCCGTGGCTGCGGTGCTCGGTTCGACGGCGCTGATGGCCTTCAACCCTGCAGAAGTCCGCGCCGGCTGGGTAGTCGGCGTGATTGTCTGGTCCATATTCTTCCTCCTGCTGCGCTGGCTGCTGGCCTCGCGCGCGAGTTTACGCCTCGAGTCCAGCCGGGCGAGCGAGGAATCCCAGTTGCGCGTCATGGCCGAGGAACGCAACCGGCTCAGCCGCGATCTCCACGACGTGGTTGCCCACCAGATGTCGATGATCGTGGTCCAGGCGCAGTCCGCGCCCTACCGCCTGCAGGGAGTGACCCCGGCCATCCACGCGGAGTTCGATTCCCTCTCCTCCACCGCCCGCGAGGCGCTCAACCAGGTCCGTGAGCTGCTCGGCGTGCTGCGCAGCGACGCGGAGGAGGGCGCAATGACCCCGGTGGGCGCGGATCAGATCGAACCGACGCTAGCCGCCGCCCGCCGCGCCGGGATGGACATCAGCTGGGTTATCGACGCCGATGTAGCCCACATCAACGAGACCGCCGGGGTGGTCTTGCAGCGCGTACTTCAGGAGTGCCTCTCCAATGCCTCGCGCCACGCCCCCGGGGCAAAGGTCCTCGTCGCACTGCACGGCACGCAGCATGAAGGGAAGAATTGGGCGCAGCTCAAGGTCGATAACGGCCCGGCCGCAGCAGGTTCCCTTCGCCCTCCTGAGCATGGCGGCGGCTCCGGCATTGAGGGAATGTCAGCCCGCGTGCGCACCGTGGGCGGAGCATTCAGCGCCCTGCCGGCCGCTGATGGCGGCTTCAGCGTCACCGCCGAGATCCCCCTTAACGCCAGGTAGGTTGGGAAGTATGGAATCGCGCACTTCACCCATCACCGTGGTCGTCGTCGATGATCAGGCCATGGTCAGGCAGGGATTCGCAGCCCTGCTCAACGCCCAGGAGGGCATCACCGTCGTGGGCGATGCCGCCGATGGCGCGCAGGCAGTCCAGCTCGTCACCCGCCTGCTTCCCGACGTCGTCTTCATGGACGTCCGTATGCCCATCATGGACGGCCTGGAGGCGGCACGCCGCATCCTGCACTATGGCTTGGACAAGGCCCCGCGAATCATCATGCTGACTACCTTCGATCTCGATGATTATGTCTACGAGGCCCTGCGCATCGGCTGCTCGGGCTTCCTGCTCAAAGATGCCCCCGCCGAGGAATTGGCTCGCGCAGTCCGCCTCTCGGTCTCCGGCGAGGCGCTCTTGGCTCCCACGGTGACCAAGCGCCTCATCAAGGACGCCGTATCACGAAACTCGCGTACACATTCCCGCACGGAGCGTGCCGCCGCCCGCGCCTTGAGCGCGCTAACGCCCCGTGAGCGCGAGGTCATGGAACAAATAGCCACCGGGCGCTCCAACGCAGAAATCGCCGCAGAGCTCTTCATCTCCGAGGAAACCGTCAAGTCCCATGTGCGCAAGATCCTGCAGAAGCTCTCCCTGCGCGACCGCGCCCAGGTCGTGGTATTCGCCTACGAGCACGGCGTGGTCTAGAAAAAATTTGGAGCCGACGACGGGAATCGAACCCGCGCCAGCAGCTTGGGAAGCTGCAGTTCTACCATTAAACTACGTCGGCACTGCGCCTTTTACAGCGCTGGGATAACTCTAGCACCCGACAACTTGGCGATGTTAAACGGCTCGCGTTTGTGGCACCGCGTAGAATCTAGGCGTGCTTCTTTCAGATCGTGATATTCGTGCAGCCATTGCCTCCGGAGACCTCGGCATCGATCCCTTCGATGCCGACTTGATCCAGCCTTCTTCTATCGACGTGCGCCTAGACAAGTTCTTCCGAGTTTTCAATAACTCGCGCTACACGCACATCGACCCCAAGCTGGAGATGCCTGAACTCACCAGCCTGGTCGAGGTCGAGGAAGGGGATGCCTTCGTCCTACACCCAGGAGAGTTCGTGTTGGGTGCCACCTTGGAAAAGGCCTCCTTTCCCGCGAACCTAGCCGGCCGCCTCGAGGGCAAGTCCTCCCTCGGCCGCTTGGGCCTGCTCACTCACTCGACCGCTGGGTTTATTGATCCGGGCTTTTCCGGTCACATCACCCTCGAGCTTTCCAATACCGCTAACCTGCCAATCACCCTGTGGCCGGAGATGAAGGTGGGACAGCTGGCCATCTTCCAAATGTCCTCACCCGCGGAGAATCCCTATGGCAGCGGTGCCCTGGGCTCGAAGTATCAGGGCCAGCGCGGGCCAACGCCCTCGAAGTCTTACCTGAACTTTCGCTAGCTTTAATCCCGCGTTCAACAACGCCGCCTAGGATGAGTCTTCATGCACATGACGGTTATTGGGACGGGTTATCTCGGAGCTACACACGCGGCCTGCATGGCTGAGTTGGGGCACACGGTCATGGGGGTGGACGTCGACAAGCACAAGATCGCGTCCCTAGCCCGTGGGGAGGTTCCCTTCTTTGAACCGGGACTTCCGGCCGTCCTGGAGCGTAATATCGCGGCTCAGCGCCTGAGTTTCAGCACCGACTATGCCGAGGCAGCTGCCTTTGCCAGCGTACATTTCCTGGCGGTCGGCACCCCGCAGAAGCGTGGCTCCTACGCGGCGGATCTCAGCCACGTTGAGGACGTCATCACCGAATTGGTGCCCCAGCTGCGCGGAAAGAACACGATTTTTGGCAAGTCCACCGTGCCAGTGGGCACAGCAGCACACCTCCAAGACATGGCCAATGAGCTTGTCGCGCCCGGTGCCAGTGTGGAGATTGTGTGGAATCCGGAGTTCCTACGCGAGGGTTTTGCGGTCAAAGACACCATCAGTCCGGACCGCATCGTCGTGGGGCATGCCGGCACGACAGATGTAGAAGCTATCGCCCGCGAGATATATGCCCAGCCCTTGTCCCAAGGTACGCCCTTGCTCGTCTGCGACCTGCAGACCGCGGAGCTGGTCAAGGTCGCGGCAAATGCCTTCTTGGCCACCAAAATCTCCTTCATCAACGCCGTCTCCGAGATCTGTGAAATCGCCGGGGCGGACGTGGTTCCCTTGGCCAAGGCCATTGGCATCGATGATCGCATCGGCTCTAAGTTCTTGGGGGCCGGGCTGGGCTTCGGTGGCGGCTGTCTTCCCAAAGACATTCGTGCCTTCATGGCTCGGGCGGGAGAACTCGGCGCCGACCAAGCTCTGACCTTCCTGCGGGAGGTGGATGCCATCAACATGCGGCGCCGAGATCGTTGCGTTGATATGGCCAAGGCAGCTTTCGGTGGTTCCTTGCTGGGGCGCCGCGTGACCGTCCTAGGCTGCGCCTTCAAACCCAACTCCGATGATGTGCGGGACTCGCCCGCGCTTTCCGTGGCAGGCTCCCTCTCGCTGGCTGGCGCGGCAGTAAGAGTCTATGACCCGCAGGGCATGGACAATGCCAAGAAGGTATTCCCCACGCTCGACTACGCGGAGTCTGCCCGCGCTGCACTCACGGAAGCCGAGCTGGTCATCCTGGCTACCGAGTGGCAGGAGTTCCGCGACCTTGACCCAGCAGCCACAGCAGCACTAGTCTCGCGCCCCTACCTCATCGATGGGCGCAACGTGCTCGACGTGGAAGCCTGGCAGGCCGGAGGCTGGCACATCAAGGCACTAGGCCGCAGCCTCTAGTACCTCCCGCTTTGGCACCGTTAGTGCGGCGATAAGCGTGGTGATGGGCACTGCCAGGGTCAGTGCCAGCGCGCCGACAATGGAGCGCAGGAGCTCCGTGGAGACCAAGTCTCTGGAGAGAATTTGGGCTGCCGGCCTTTGCGCTGCGGTGATGAGCAGCAAGAGAGGCAGCGAGGCACCGGTATAGGTCAAGACGATGGTGTAGACCATCGACGCGATGTGGTCGCGCCCGACTTTCATGGCGGAAATGAATAGTTGCCCTGGCGAGGCCTGCGGATCGAGCTCGCTTAACTCTGTGATGGTGGACGCTTGGGCTATAGCGATGTCGTTGAGGCCGCCCAAAGCGCCGATGACGAAGCCACAGAGGAGAACCCCCACGATGGAGACTCCCAGCAAGTAAAGCAAGAGCTTGAAGTTGTCATCTGAACTCAGGCCCTGCAGGTTCGTCGAATCGATCCCCGCATGCGCAAGGAAACCGCCAATAAGCAACGCAATGAGCAGACCACCGAGGGCCGATGCGGACTTCCAATTCACGCCGTGGACGAGCGGAACCACGCACATGATGATCGCGGAACAGGTCACTAGTGCCAGCAACAGCGGATTATGTCCCTCGACGAGCGCGGGCAGAAGATAGAAGAAGACCACGCCCAAGCTTATGGCCAAGCCGATGATGGCGCGCAGGCCGTGCCAAGCGGCTAGGGCAATGATGACGATGGTCGTGATGATGGTCCACAACACGAGGTTGCCGGTGCGCTGTTAATCCGCGAAGGAGTAGTTCATGGCGCCGTCGGGAGCGGTGCTCTCCGCGAGCAAAATCATGTCTCCCACGTGCAGTTTCGGCTCGCCCGCGACGCCGAAGTACACCAGCTGCGTCATGCGGCCCTAATTGGACCCAGAGGTGATATCGACCAAGGAACGTGAGCACTCTCCGCCGGCCTCTGCGGGGATAAGGGGAGGCTCGTCGAAGACCTTTCCGGTGACGTCGGACTGGCAAATGGCATTATCGACGGGGTAACCGTGCCCTCTACCTGCGGATGGTTCATCCCATAAGTCTGCGAGAACTCTGGGCTGGTGTGATCCGAAATAGGAGTGGTGGGGCGGAGGAAGAAGGCCCCAATAATGGTGAAAAGAAGCGCCAACCCCAGCCCGCAGGCCAAAGCAATGCGACACGGATTACGCGTAGTGACCGGCGTGTCTAGGGCCGTCGAGTGCTTTCCCTTTGTGTTTCTACTGCCTGTAGCTCGCCAGGAAGTTTCCGAGCCGCTCGATGGCGTTGCTCAGCTGGGATGCCCAGGGCAGGGTGACTACACGGAAGTGATCAGGAGCCGGCCAGTTGAAACCGGTGCCCTGTACGAGCAGGATCTTTTGCGACTTCAAAATGTCCATCATGAGCTGGGCATCATCGTGGATTTCGTAGACTTCTGGGTCTAAGCGCGGGAAGCAGTACATAGCGCCCATTGCCTTGGTCACCGAGACGCCGGGGATGGAATTGAGCTTTTCATAGGCAACATTGCGCTGTTTGAGCAGCCGGCCCTCCGCGCCCGTGAGCTCGTAGATGGATTGGTGCCCGCCGAGGGCAACTTGGATGGCGTGCTGAGCCGGAACGTTGGGACATAGACGAGTACCGGCCAATAGATCGAGTCCGTCGATGAGGCCACGGGCACGCTCGCGCGGCCCAGTGATGACCATCCATCCTGCCCGGTAACCGGCCACACGATAGGCCTTGGACAGCCCATTGAAGGTAAAAGTGAGGAGGTCCGGTGCTAGGGAAGCGATTGAGATGTGCTTCGCTCCATCGTAGAGGATGCGGTCATAGATCTCGTCCGCAAGGATGAGCAGGTTGTGCTCGCGAGCGACGTCGACGATCTGCTGCAGCACCTCACGGGAGTAGACCGCACCGGTGGGGTTATTCGGGTTGATGACCACGATGGCCTTGGTCTTTTCCGAGACCTTGGCCTTAATGTCCTCGATAGAGGGGTTCCACTCGTTCTCCTCATCGCAGAGGTAGTGCACCGCAGTCCCGCCGGCCAGGGTGGTAGCCGCAGTCCACAACGGATAATCCGGCATCGGAATGAGGATCTCATCGCCCTCGTTGAGCAGAGCCTGGGTGGTCATGGAAATGAGCTCGGATACGCCGTTGCCGAGGTAAATATCATCGACATCGAAGGCGGGGAAATCTTCCAACTCGTAGCGCGTGACGATGGCCCGCCGTGCCGAAATTATTCCCTTCGACGTGGAATAGCCTTGCGACGTCGGCAGCGAAGCAATCATATCCCGCATGATGACGTCTGGCGCCTCAAAGCCGAAGACGGCAGGGTTACCGGTGTTGAGCTTCAAGATGGAGTGCCCATCGAGCTCCATGCGCTCCGCCTCTGCCGAAACTCCACCCCGAATGTCATAGGAGACGTTCTTGAGCTTCTCGGACTTATCAAAACTGTGGTATTTCGGTGAGGTCATGGCGAATATATTGCCACCTTTCTTTAGGTGGTGAAACCTCTCCTCGCCGAAAGCGCTATTTTTTATTCCACTTATCCAGTTTTTGCCTGGCTAGTTTCAACGCCTCGTTGGTCAGTTCGCTGGCTTGTTGACGGCGCTGCGCCCACTGCTGGGACTCAATCATCTTTTGTTGTGCACGCTCATGCGCGGTGGCCGCCTGCAGCTCACGCTGCTTTTGGCGCTCCAGCTGCCTGGGCGAAGGCTGATGCCAAGAACGTGGCCCTAACTTCGCCACGTAGAGCAAGACCCACAGAATAGGAACAAGGAAAAACAGTGCCGCCCCACCGACTAAGAGCCCCGGTGCGCTGGCGACGAGACCAGATCCCACCAGTGCAAACCCGCCAAAACTCAAGCCCAAAGTTCCCACCACGCCGGTGGCAACGCGTGGCTTGCGCGAGTTTTCATAAGCGCGTTGCACGTCTTCGCGCGAGTAGATCTTGACCTCGTTTGATGCGGCGGCGGGAATGTCCGCGAAGATGGGGAGCAGCGCCCCGCGAGTATTGGCGCGCATGACATCGTCGGAGCGCTCCTCGAACTCTTCGATGCTTAGCCTTCCTTCACCGACTGCGCGAGCGAGATTGTTCATCGCCTCATTGCGCTCGGTGTCAGAAAGCCGCACAGAATTATCGCGCGGGTCGGCTCCATAGATATTCGTCACAACCCGAATACTAGCAAATCCCGAAATCTATCTGCAGGCTCTGTTCAGCGAGATCAGCTGGCCGGAGGAGCGGGAGTAGGAGGAGCTGGTGGTGCGGAGGGTGGAGTAGGAGGAGCTGGTGGTGCGGTGGGAGGAGCTGGTGATGCAGTAGGAGGCGCAACAGGCTTCGGCACAGGCTTGCTCAGACGAGTCGGCGTGCCGAGGAAGGCCTTGGGCCGCGGAGCGGGCAGGCTGCCATCCTCGAGGGAGACGGACTCGCGCAGCATGACGGCGACGTCGTTGACCTTGGTGGGAGTCTCCGGTGCGAGGGCCTTGACCCCGCCGGTGAACATGACGTTGCAGAAGGGGCAGCCGGTGGCGATTTCCTCGGCGCCGGTATCAAGGGCGTGCTCGGTACGGAACTCGTTGATGCGGCGGCCGATCTTCTCTTCTTGGAACATGCGGGCACCACCTGCACCACAGCAGAAGGCCTCGTCACGGTTCTTGGACATCTCACGCACCTCGACGCCGGTGGCCTCGAGAAGCTCGCGGGGCGGGTCGAAGACCTTATTGTGGCGCCCGAGGAAGCAAGGGTCGTGGTAGGTGATCGGGCGTCGATTAGCGGGGGTGCGGGGAATGGGCTTGAGGAGGCCCTCGCGCACGAGGCGGTTGAGCAGTTGGGTGTGGTGGAAGACGTCGAAGTGGCCGTCGAAGTCGGGGTATTCGTTGCGCAGGGTATTGAAACAGTGCGGGCAGGTGGTGATAATCTTGCGCTGGCCAGCGGGTACGCCCTCGAAGGCGGAGTTGAGGGTCTCGACGTTGTGTTGGGCCATCATCTGGAAGAGGAACTCGTTGCCGGCGCGGCGGGCAGGATCCCCGGTGCAGGATTCGCCGGTGGAGAGCACTCCAAATTTGACGCCGGCGGTATGAAGCAGCTCGACGACGGCGCGGGTAGTTGTGCGCCCCTGCTCGTCGTAGGCGCCGGCGCAACCGACCCAGAACAGGTACTCGAGGTCGGCGAAGTCGGTGGCGTCCTCGCCGATGATGGGGACCTCGATGCCTGCGGCGCGGGCCTCGTCGATCCAGGTGCGTCGCTCGGAGTTATTGCGGCCCCAGGGGTTGCCCTTGTTCTCGATATTCTTGAACAGTCCGCCAAGCTCGGAGGGGAAATCGGCCTCGGAGAGCACCTTGAAACGCCGTAGGTCGGAGATGTGATCGATGTGTTCGATATCGACTGGGCACTGATCGACGCAGGCTCCGCAATTGGTGCAGGCCCACAAGACATCGTCCTCGATGACTCCGGCCATGGATAGTACATCGACCCCGGCATGCGGGTTGTAGTTGTCGATGGCTCCTTGGCGCAGGTCCATGACGAGCTTCTTGGGGCTGAGCGGTTTATCGGTGTTCCAGGCGGGGCATAGGTCTTGGCAGCGGCCGCACTCGGTGCAGGTGGAGACGTCGAGAAGCATCTTCCAACTGGCGGGGGTGATGTCCTTTTCTAGATCTGGGGTGGGAATGGACTTGAGGGCTTTGGCCCCGTTGGCGTTGCGCTGGAAGAAGATATTGAAGAAGGCGAGGAAGCGGTGCCACATGACGCCCCACTGGAAGTAGTGGGAGATGAGTGCGATAAAGACCATGCCCGTCAGCAGTTTGAACAGGGCGAAGAAGCTGACGAGATCGGGGGAGGCGGGCAGGACCTTGGCCAAGTGAATAGAGACGAAGTCCGTCAGTGGCGAGCCCCCGCCATAGGTGGCGATCTTGGAGGCTTTGACCAGCAGCATGCCTAAGCCTTCGAAGAATACGACAGCCTCGACGATGCGGGCGGAAAGCGTTTGGGAGTTGAAGAAGCGGGAGCCGCGGTCGCTATCGCCAAGCTTGATGCGTACCCCGATGAGGAAACAGATTCCTACGACGGTGGCTATGGAAAGCACCTCTTCGAGCAGGTGATAGACCGGCCAGTGCTGGAGGAATGGCCACCCGGAACTGGGGGAAAAGGTCTGGATGTAGGCCTCGAACCACACCAAGATTCCGAAGAGGAAACCAACCATGACCAGCCAGTGAGCGGCGTTGACTAGGGGCCTGCCCTTGAAGTGCGTATGCCCGAAGACCTCGATGAGGACCCGTTGTAGGCGCTTGCCAGGACGGTTAGTGCGGGCAGAGTTGTCTGGTCCGCCTGACTTGATGACCTGGAAGAACCTGTATGCGCGGAATAGGAAATAGCCCCACACGGGAACCGAGACGATGATGGCGATCCAACCGAAGACGGTTGACATGGAGACTCCTTATAGCTTTGATGCGCGCAGTAGTCTACAGCTTAAAGGCTAAACCCGCGCAACCGTGAGTCCTGGATTTTGCGCTACTGCGACTGCGGTGTAGAAAATCTGTGCTAAACCCTTGTGGAAGAGTGATGTGGCGATTATTATGGGTGGTATAAATCGAATGTTTGTTCGCGTCTCGGGGGAGAGTAGTGATGCTAGAAGCGTGTTTCGCGCCTTGCAATAGGCACTGTGAGTTTGCTCAGGTGTTCATGGATTCCAACCGCCTTTATTGGCGCACCTGGCACAAGGTGCTGCCCGGCCCGGAAGATGATGCTGAACTGAGTTTTTCTCGCATCGGACGCGGCTTTGGGCTCAGCGCGTACAAAGCGGAAAGGGTATTCCTCGGACTAGACACCATGTCTTATCTCCCGCGTTTGACCCGCCTGCAGGAACAGGATTGGTTCCTGGATTATGACCGCCTCATCGCCATCGGACAGGCGCTGTTGGGCGTCAAGGATGAGGTATATGTGCACGTTGATGAGGCACTTGTGGAGTTGTTTACGCCCAGCCGTAGAAACCAGCATTTGCCGGATGCGGGGAGGATTCGGGCCACCATCGTGGAAGTTCTCGCGCAGTTCTATTCAGAGCCGGAAGGAAAAGAAAAGCCGGAATCCTATCGACTGCAGCGCAGGGGCAACCGCGCCCATCTAGAGCTCACGTTGGATGCGCTCACCCTAGAATCCGTGGACCGGTTGGTGCGCAAGCGCGCAGAGGCTGAGGGAATCTCCTTGGCGGCGGCACTGGCAGCTTTGGTCCTCGATCCGGTGAAGACCAAGCTTGTTATCAATACCTTTCAGCCGGTGGGGAGCTCCTTGGCCCACCTCGAAGGCTATGGCTTCCTGGAAGTTGATTCCGAGGATATGCGCGAGGTCGGGCCGGCGGAGGAATCTGCGTACCGGCCCAGCGCCGGGTTGCGCGCCTTCGTGGAGGGACGCGATGGCACCTGTCGTTGGCCAGGCTGCCGGGTACCTGCCCATCGCTGCCAGCTCGATCACCGAGTGAACTATCACGAGGGAGGCCCCACCAGTAGCGATAATCTCGCCAGCTTATGCCAGCATCACCACAACATAAAGACGGACAAGCGGGCCTTTTATCTTTTGGATCCGCTCACCGGGGACATCTACTGGCTTTTCGCAGACGGAACGTGGGAGTCAACTCTTCCCCAAGGGCCCATCGTTACTGATTCCGCCAACTGGAAACAAAGCGTCATTCAGAGAATCGATGCCGCAGCAGGAAGAAAAGAACGGATGCGAGGACCTATGGAGTTGAGTTTTAGTTAATCCTCTTCGGAGAACTGTGACTGGCTAAGCCGCCAATAGGCGCCGCGCTTAGCCAGCAATTCCTCGTGCGTACCTTGCTCGACTATGGCGCCGTTCTCCATGACGAGGATGACATCGGCATTGCGGATCGTCGAAAGGCGGTGAGCAATGACGAAGGAAGTGCGATCGGCGCGTAGCGCGCTCATTGCCTGCTGAACTAGCATCTCGGTGCGCGTATCGACAGAGGAGGTTGCCTCATCCAAGATGAGCAGCGCGGGTTGGGCCAGGAAGGCGCGCGCGATGGTGATGAGCTGGCGCTCGCCGGCAGATACCGCACCGCCATCTTGATCGATCACGGTGTTGTAGCCCTCCGGCAGCGAATGGACAAAGCGGTCGACGTAGGTGGCCTTGGCTGCGGCAATGACCTCCTCATCGCTGGCATCGAGGCGGCCGTAGCGGATGTTGTCCATGATGGTGCCGTCGAAGACCACGGCGTCTTGAAGCACCATGCCAACTTGGGAGCGCAGCTCGTGGCGCGGCATTTGGGCGGTGTCTATACCGTCGAGGTGGATGTGCCCGCCGTCGATGTCGTAGAAACGCATGATGAGGTTGACCAGGGTGGTCTTACCCGCACCAGTGGGGCCGACAATAGCGGCCGTCTCGCCCGGCTCGACGCGGAGGTCGAGATCCTGAATAAGGGGCGAGTCCTTCTCATATGAGAAGTCGACGCCACAAAACTCCACCAGCCCGCGGGCGCGGCCAGTTAAGTGCTGGGAATCCTTCTCGGCAGTCTCATCCGGCGAGTCGAGGAACTCGAAGACCCGCTCGGCAGAGGCGACCCCGGACTGAATCTGCTGCATCATTCCGCCGAGCTGACCCAGGGGTTGATTGAATTCGCGGGAGTATTGGATGAATGCGGTGGCGTCGCCAAGCGTCATATTGCCACTGGCCACCCGTAACCCACCGAAGACGGCGATGGCAACGTAGGAAAGGTAGGAGATGAACTGCATGATCGGCATCATCATGCCGGAGAGGAACTGGGCCATGGCCGCGGAACGGAATAGCTCCTCGTTGCGGCTATCGAATTCTTCGGACATGGCGTCGGTGCGGCCAAAAACCAGAGCCAGTTCATGGCCGGAGAAAGACTCTTCGACATGGCCGTTGAGCTGACCGGTTGAGCGCCATTGGGTGGTGAACTGCTTCTGGGAGCGAGAGCCGATAACGCCGATGACGAGGCCGGTCAGCGGCAGTGATAACAGCGCGATGAGTGCCAATTGCCAGGAAACCGAAAACATCATCACGGTAATGCCCGCGACCAACAAGATGTTATAGAAGATCTGCGAGAGGGCCTGTTGGAGAGCCTGCTGTACGTTGTCGATGTCGTTAGTCGTGCGCGAAAGGACGTCGCCACGCTGGTTGCTATCGAAGTAGTTGAGAGGCACCGAGTGGATCTTTGCTTCGACGTCGGCGCGCAGTTGATAGACGCTGTCCATCACCAGACGGTTGAGGATGCGTCCCTGCCAGAGCTGGAAAGCAGAGGAAACGATATACATGCCGATGACGATGGTGATAAGCCTGCCCAGGTGCCCGAAATCAATGCCTTGGCCGGGCATGAGATCCATGGCGGAGGCCATGTCTGCGAAGCGATCCTGGCCTTGGGCGCGCAAACCCGCTATGACCTCGTCCTTGCTGGCGCCGGAGGGAAGTTGGGCGGAGATGACGCCGGAAAAGATGACATCCATCGCCCGCCCCATCACTTTCGGAGCATAAACGGCGAGGAAAACGCAGATGATATTCATGGCGGCGACCAGTATCAACAGCGTTTTAAACGGCGAAAGGAGACCAACGAGCCTCTTGGCAGAGGGCCAGAAGGCTTTGGCGCGCCGTGGGGCAGAACCGGACCACTCATCACCGGCCGTCTGCTCCTGGAGCTGCAGAGTCTCTTCCTCCGAAAGGGCGCCGTGTGCTGGTTTCTTGGAATTCGCCATTAGTTGGCCTCCACGGTTTTCTGGGATTCGACGATTTCTCGGTAGGTCTGGGAGCCGGCTAGGAGCTCGCTGTGGGTACCGCGGGCGACGATGCTTCCGGCCTCGAGAACGAGAATCTGGTCGGCATCGGTGATAGAGGCGACGCGCTGGGCCACGATGATCGTGGTGGCCTCGGCGGTATATTTGCGCATGGCGGCGCGCACCTTGGCATCGGTGATGAGATCGAGGGCGCTGAAGGAATCGTCGAAAAGATAGACCTTCGGGCGTGCTATTAGCATTCGCGCGATGGACAGGCGCTGGCGTTGTCCACCGGAGACGTTGGTCCCGCCCTGCGCGATGGGCATATCGAGCGTGTCGACGAAGTCGGCTTGGGCGGTGTGCAGTGCTTCCCACAACTGATCGTCGGTGGCATCTGGTGCCCCGAGCCGCAGGTTGGAAGCCACCGTTCCGCTGAAGAGATAAGGCTTCTGCGGCACGAGGGATACGCGCTGGGCGATGTCGGCGCGGTCCATCTGGGAGATATCGGCGCCGTCGAGAAGCACTTGGCCCTCAGTGGGCACATAGAGCCGGGGAATCAGCGACAGCAAGGTGGTCTTGCCCGAGCCTGTGGAACCGATGATTGCGGTGGTCTTACCCGGGCTGGCCTGGAAGGAGAGCGAGTGTAAAACCGGCTCGTCGGCGCCGGTATAAGTAAAGGTGACGTCGTGGAATTCCACCTCGCCGCGGTTACTGGGCGGGGTAACGGGTGCGGACGGCTCTTGAATGGAGGGCTCATGCTGGAGGACGGAGGTGATGCGCCGGGCGCAGATGATGGCGCGGGGGAGCATCATAGCCATGAACGTGCCGATCATCACCGCGGCGAGAATCTGCAGGAGATACTGCAGGAATGCGGTGAGGGAACCGACGTCGACCTGTCCGGCATCGACGCGCTTGCCACCAAACCACAACACGGCGCCAGTAGCGACATTGAGGATGACGGTAATGAGAGGAAAAAGCAGCACGAAGAGCTGGCCGATGCGCAGCGAAAGGTTCGTGATGTCCTTGTTTGCCGCGGTGAAGCGCTCGGTTTCGTGGCGCTCGCGCACAAAGGCTCGCACCACTCGAATGCCGGTGATCTGCTCGCGGAGGACGCCGTTGATTTTATCCAGCTTGTCCTGCATGACGCGGAAGAGCGGCATGAGGCGCGAGATGATCAAAGCGATGGCCGCCAGTAGCACGGTCACGGAAACCCATACTAGCCAGGACATGCCGGCATCCTCGCGCATGGCCATGATGATCCCGCCGACGGACATGATCGGTGCAGTCACCATGAAGTTGAGCATCATCATGTACACCATTTGGATCTGCTGCACGTCGTTGGTACCGCGCGTGATCAGCGTCGCTGCACCGAAGTGATGCATGTCTTCCGCCGAGAAACGCGAGACGCGGCGGAAAATTTGTGCGCGTAAATCGCGACCCAATCCCATCGCCGTCCGGGAACCAAACCATACTGCGGCAACCGCCGTTAAGACTTGGACGAAAGCGACGGCCAGCATTATGACGCCGACATGCCAGATGTAGTCGACGTCGCCCTTCGACACGCCTTCATCGATGATATCGGCGTTGAGGGAAGGCAGGTAAAGGGTAGCGATCGTTGACGCTGTCTGGAGGACTAGCACCGCAATGACGAACCAGAAGTAGGGTCGCGAACGGCTAAATAGGATCTTTATGAGTTCCATTAGTGCACACCTTGCTCTTGAGTGACCGTGTAACCCTACACGCTCTGCAAAAGATGCGCATGCTACGCGTGGCTAGATAATGGCGATGGCCGCCTCCGTTGTCACCGTGCGGAAGCTAAAGCTTTCCTGCAGGTAGAGCCGAACGTTTTCGGCGTCATGGTGAGCATAGCCGACGGAAAGATCCTGGCCGCTCTCGAAGAGGAAATCGCCACCGCGGGTGCTCAGCACCACAGCGGAGGAAATCCCCGGAGCCCAGACGATGGGTCCGTCGATGATGCGCTTGAGGTGGGTGAGCAGCGGTGCGCCACCGCGATCGCTGCCACCTTGGACGTTAATCCACGCATCCTCGCCGAGGGCGATGCCATAAGGGCCGTCGATGCCCGCTTCGCGCAGCTTGGCGACGGCGGCCGCAGCGCGCAGCGCGAAATCGCGGGGGTCATCACCGAGCACAATAGGATCATGGGGGCTGGACTGGAGGATTCCGGTGATGCCGGCTTCCTCCCAGCCATCGACGATGGCGGAGTTTTCAACGCGGGCGAGATCCAGCGCCGCCTGGTCGAGGGTGTCATAGTTGACGTCCTGCGCACCACGGGTTCCGGTTTCTAATTCCTCGCGAGAAAGTGCGAAATCAGCCCGCAGCTCGGCGAGCGGCAGTACCTGGCGTGTGCGTGCCGTAACTTCAGCCACCTGGGAAGGGATGCCCCCTCCGACTCGGCCGAGCGAAGTAGCGGAGTATTCCCAGCCGAAGGGGCCAGCGAAATCGAGGAGCTTGCGCACTCCGAGCGCAGCCGCCGAACGCGAGGTGGCCTCCTCGTCGACCTCCTGCCAGATTTCGGGGGTAATTGGGGCATGATTGCGAAGTAGATGGCTCATTTTATTTGCCTTTCTGGTTGTTTCGGATGCCGAGGGATTCGTCGGCCTCGCCCAGACTGCTCAAGAGCTCCAGGCTGGGCGCGAAGAACGTGATTCCGGTTTCGGGCGTAGAGAAATCGAGGATGCGATCGTGGAAGCCGGGTGGATCTCCGATGAACATGCGCTCGAGCATCTTTTCGATGACCCACAGACGCCGTGAATAACCGATAAAGTAGGTGCCGAACTCTCCCTTGCCAGGGGTACCAAAAGGCATATTATCGCGGACTATTTCCAGCTCTTGCCCATCTTGGGTAATTGTATTGAGGGTCTTGTGGGATTTTTGCCCCTCGGTGGCGTCTGCTAGTTCGACGTTGTCTGCTTTGCGGCGCCCGATGATGGCCTCCTGATCTTCAGTGCTCAGGGCATCCCACTTTTCCATCGGGTGCAGATACTTTTGGACAACGACGTAGCTGCCGCCACTGAATTGGGGATCTTCCTCGCCGACGAGGGCAGCTGCGGGCAGCGCGGGGCCGACGGGATTGGCGGTGCCGTCGACGAAACCCAATAGGTCACGGGCATCGAAGTAGCGAAAGCCAGTCACCTCGTCTACGGTGTCCACGCTCCCATCCAAGGCCTCAAGCAGGAGCTTCTCAAACTCGAAGCAGATATCGGGGCGTTCCGCGCGGATATGGAAGAGGAGATCACCTGGCGTGGAGATTGCGCTATGAGCCTCACCGTGGAATTCCTTGAAAGGGTGGAGCTCCTTCGGCCGAGGCAATAAAGTAAGAGCTGGCCAGACGTCACTGCCAATTCCGACGATGCATGATAATTTGCTTTGCGCATCTCGGAAACTCACGGTCTTGACCAGATCTTCCAATCCGGATAGCACCTCGCGGACGGTGTCGATGCCATCCGGCCTTACAGTAACGACCAAGAAACAAGCCGAGCGAGTAAGCGGTGCCGCTACTGCCTGTACCGATGTGCTGGGACCCACCTTGTCCATTTTCCGTGTCCTCCTTGAAAAGTGTCTTTCACTAGGAAATGGTACGCGGAATTCCCAGGCTTAGAAGCAAACAGGTGCCAACTTGGCCCGGGCGGTGAGTGCGGTCCAATCAGTCAACTCGGAAACTGGATGGCATAAGCCTTCCCAGGTAGTAAAGGCCACTCCCCGGGCAGCAAGTTCTAGGAGTACGAGCGCACGATCCTGTCGGGCGGCGAGGCGGTGGATTTCGCTCGGGGATATATCGTCGTCCGGTGCGTCTCCCACGCGGACGTTGCCGATGAGTCGCAGCCGTGGGACTGTTCCCGCTGAGCAGAGGCCTGAGAAGCGTCGTAGGAAACCAAAGGGAGCGGGGTACCTCGAGATGAGGTCCACGCACATGCCCGCGCAGATGAGTCTCTCCGCGGTAGAAAGCGCTGCTGGTCCTTCGCCGACGATGGCTACGCGCTGCATGAATCCTCCTTGTTTCGAGATGCATAGACCGTTTAGTCTAATAAACTAGTCCGAGTGGTGCAGACCGGTCAATTAATATTCTTAAGGGATTTATCGTTTGACCCAAGCTCAGCGTGGTGGAAGCCGTTTGCGGCGTGGCTCGCAGCTGCGGAAGATGCTCCTCTTGCTTAAGGTGAATCGATATGAGCCGATCTATCAATCTATTGGGCGGCGGTTACCGCGACCCAAGCATCAGCCCAGAAGGCACGCGGGATACCGCGGCCCTGGAACCGGGCATCGCTAAGCAAAACCAGCGCCTCGTCGAGGACTGGGCGGAGAAGCTGTACGCAGAATCCGCCGAGAATATTCTCCAGTGGGCCGCAGAACACGCCCCGGGGCGTCTGGCGGTGACCATGTCTATGGAAAACACTGTGCTGGCAGAGTTGGCGCATCGCGCTGGCCTCGACGCAGATCTACTTTTTATCGATACTGGCTTCCACTTCCCGGAGACTCTTGAAGTAGCAGATCGAGTGGAGGAGCGCTACCCGGATCTCCCGCTTATTCGGGTGCTTCCATTGCTTAGACCTGCGGAGCAGGATGCGGTGTACGGCCCGCGGCTCTACGCCACCGACACTGCTGCCTATAACCGTATGCGGAAAGTGGAGCCGCTGAATATGGCCATGGATCCCTATGCCGGCTGGGTTACGGGATTGCGGCGCGCCGATTCCGAGCACCGCGTCCAAGCCCCAGCCTTGAGCCTGGATCAGCATGGGCGTTTGAAGATCTCCCCGCTGGTGACCTGGAGCTTAGAGGATACCGATGCCTATATCGCAGACAGGGATCTCATCATCCACCCACTCACGCTGCAGGGCTATCGATCGATCGGCTGTGCCCCGCTGACTTTCCCGGTCTCCGAGGGCGAGGATGCACGCGCTGGGCGGGTATTTGCAGATGGCAAGACAGAATGCGGGTTACACGAATGACACAGGCTACACGGATTAAACAGGACACACATCAGGTACTTTCTCCTCACCTTAGGGACTTGGAGAACGAATCCATTCATATTCTGCGCGAGGTAGCGGGCCAGTTCGATAAGGTCGGTCTGCTCTTTTCTGGAGGCAAGGACTCGGTCGTGGTCTTTGAGCTCGCCCGCCGCGCGTTTGCACCGGCTGCGGTGCCCTTCGAGCTTCTGCACGTCGATACCGGGCACAACTTTCCGGAGGTAATCGAGTTTCGAGATCGGCTCGTTGCGGAAACCGGGGCGCGCCTGCACGTGGCCAAGGTGCAGGACTGGATAGATAGTGGGGCGCTGCAAGAGCGTCCCGACGGAACTCGCAACCCCTTGCAGTCCGTCCCGCTGGTCGAAACCATCGCCCAGCGGCAATACGACGCCGTGCTCGGCGGTGCCCGTCGCGACGAAGAGCGCGCCCGGGCGAAGGAACGCATCTTTTCCATCCGCGATTCCTTTGGCGGCTGGGATCCGCGTCGCCAGCGCCCGGAACTGTGGGACCTTTATAACGGGGGCAAGATGGCCGGGGAAAACGTGCGCGTATTCCCGATCTCGAATTGGACTGAGTCCGATATCTGGGAGTACATCGGGGCCCGCGAGCTCGAGCTTCCCAGCATCTACTTCTCTCACGAGCGTGAGCTCTTTCAACGACAGGGCATGTGGCTCTGCCCTGGAGAGTGGGGCGGGCCCAAGGAAGGCGAGGAGCTCATCCGCAAGACGGTGCGCTATCGCACGGTAGGGGATATGTCCTGCACCGGAGCAGTGGAGTCTACGGCTTCGACGCCGGATGAAATCCTGGCAGAAATCTCCATCTCTACTCTCTCTGAGCGCGGTGCCACCCGCGCCGATGACAAACTCTCCGAATCTGCAATGGAAGACCGCAAGAAGGAAGGCTACTTCTGATGAGCACCAACACCGTCGCGGCCTTGAAAGAACGCGAGTCCCTCCGCTTGTGCACAGCAGGCTCAGTGGACGATGGAAAGTCCACCTTTGTCGGGCGCCTGCTTTATGATACCAAGTCCGTGCTCGCGGATCAGGTCGAGTCGATGGAGCGCTCCTCCGCTGACCGCGGCTTCGACGGCATGGATCTTAGCCTGCTGGTAGACGGCCTGCGTGCCGAGCGCGAGCAGGGCATTACCATCGACGTGGCCTACCGCTACTTTGCCACCGACAAGCGCACCTTCATCTTGGCCGATACCCCTGGCCACGTGCAGTACACCCGCAACACTGTGACTGGCATTTCGACCTCGCAGGTGGTCGTGCTGTTGGTTGACGCGCGGCACGGCGTGGTCGAGCAAACCCGCCGCCACCTCAACGTAGCGGCACTTTTGGGAGTCCGTCACGTCATCTTGGCGGTCAATAAGATCGACCTCGTCGACTTCGACGAGCAGGTATTCTCTTCGATCGCGGAGGAATTTCACTCGGTAGCCGAGCGCCTCGGCATCACCGAAAGCGTAGTGGTGCCGATTTCCGCCCTGCGCGGGGACAACGTGGTAGAAAAGTCCGCGTCTATGCCGTGGTACTCCGGCCCGACCATCCTCGAGGTGCTCGAGTCTATCCCGGTGGTGGGCGGTCGCGACGAAGCCCTAGATTTCCGTTTCCCCATCCAGTACGTTATCCGCGAGCACGCCACCGACTATCGCGGTTATGCCGGGCGAGTTAAGGCCGGCGTGCTCAACGTTGGGGAAGAGATCACAGCCCCGCAGGGCCGCACCACCACGGTCACGCATATCGACACCACTGATGGCGAGCAGCCCCGGGCCGTGGCGGGGGATTCCGTCGTGCTGCGCTTGGCTGATGACATCGACCTCGCGCGCGGAGATCTTCTCGCCGGATCAGACCGCCCCGGTGCTGTGCGCGAGTTCGCCTCCACCGTCGTGGTCTTGACGGACAAGGCTTTGGTACCCGGTCAGATGCTGCAGCTGCGTTATGGCACATCGCTGATCAAGGCGCGGGTGGAGACAATCGAGCGCATCCTCGATCTCGACGGGCTGGTAGATGAAATCGACCCCGGCCAGGCAGGGCTTAATGATATCGCCCACGTGAAAATCCAGACTGCCCAAGAGCTGGAGATCGAAGACTATAGCGCTCGTGGCGCCGTCGGCAACTTCCTACTCATCGATCCCAACACCGGAAATACTTTGGCTGCTGGGTTCGTAGGACGGCGCCTGCGCTAGGAGCCAGGTACTAAGATTGCAGGCATGGAAAATCTATCTGGACGTACCCTTTTTGTCGCTGCCGTCGATGCTGAGGCCGCGCAGATTCCCGCCGATGAACCAGTGCTTATTACAGGTATCGGCACTCTGCCTGCCGCCATCGCCTTGACGGAGGTCTTGACCGCCGCACGCCTTGGGGATGGGCTGCCCGATCGGGTAGTCAATGTCGGCACTGCTGGAGCTTTGGCGGATGGTATGACTGGCGTTTTCGAGATCTCGCAGGTGCTCAAGCATGACTTCCACTTGGAGATACTCAGCGATATCCACCGTTATCTCTTGCCCGATGTCATTGAATTGGAGACATCTGGGCGCTTGCCCACTTGCGGGCTCGCCACCGGAGACGCTTTCATCTCCGACTCGGTCACACGTGCGGCGTTGTCAGGCAGGGCCTCGTTGTGCGACATGGAAGGCTACGCCATCGCCGCAGTCTGCCAGCGCTTTGGGGTCCCCGTCACCTTGCTCAAGCAGGTCTCGGACTCGGCGAATGAGGAGGCCATAGGGACATGGGCCAACGTCCTCGAGCGGGCGGCGCGCCAGATAGCTTCCGCCGCCACGGACCTAGGGGTGCTTAGCTCGAGTGCGGAGAAAGAGAACTAAATAGCCCACGCACGTTGGCGCGCGCCTTCTGCTTTTCTGGATCGGTGGAATCGGCGCCGGTAGAAATGTCGATATCGTCCAGATTGATCTCGCCCGCGCGCAGCGAGGCCATCTGCTGGTGGTACTTGAAGAGCACCGCGAAGGAAGCCGCGGCGGGAACAGCTAGGAACGCGCCGACGATGCCGGCCAGGGTCGAACCCACGGTGACCGAAAGCAGCACGACGGCCGCGTGCAGTCCCATGGCCTTGGACTGGAGCATGGGCTGCAATACGTTGCCCTCGATTTGCTGGACCAAGATGATAAGACCCAGGGCGAGCAGCGCAGTAGTCAAACCATGCGAGACCAAGGCGATAACTACGGCGAGAGCACCAGCCGTCACAGCGCCGATGATCGGGATAAAGCTGGCAAAGAATGTCACTACCGCTAGGACAAAGGCGAGCGGAACCTGCAGCGCCCAGAGGCCGAGACCGATGAAGACGGCGTCAACAAAAGCAACGGCGGCCTGGGCTTGAATAAACCCGGAGAGAGTATTCCACACGCGGGTGAGCAGCTCGGTGAGGTGCCAGCCGGCTGAGTAGCCAGTGTACTTGCGCAGCCAGGGCAGGAAACGGTCGCCGTCCTTGATGATGAAGAACGTGACAAAAAGCATGATGACCACCGCTACCACGATGGAGCTCGCCGTGGATACGCCGGTGAGTACTCCGGTGGCGATATTCGAGGCCTGATCCTGGATGAAGTTCAGCGCGTCATCGGCCACGGATTCGACCTGCTCTTTTTGAATACCGAAGGGCAAGTTATCCATCAAGTCGGTGAGCTGGCCTATGCCGTCTTCGGCCTGCTGAATGAGATCGCCGCCCTGCTTGGTCACCACCGGCGCCATCGCCGTGAAGATGCCGACGATGATAGTGAAGGCTCCGAAGAGAATAGTCACCGCTGCCAGCGCGCGGGGAAAGCGCTTGGAACGCAACCATGCGGCGACGGGGAAGAGCACGGTGCTCACCAAGATCGCCAGGATGACCGGGAGCAGCCCGACCCAGATAAAGCGCAGGAGGTATCCGGCTAAAGCCAAGCCTGCGATGATGACGATGAAGACCAGCGAGGTCTTTGCGAGCGCGACTGCATCGCGCCCGAGGATGCGGGACTTGTCGTCATCCTCGGAGTGCGGGATCTCGACCGCCGAGTCCTCGGCACTGCTCTTATCACCGTGGTCCTTGCCTTGATTGTCGCTGTCGCCGATCTTTAGTTTGGGATTGTCCTCGCTAGTCATAGGCCACCATCATGCCACAGCCGGGTGTGGGCGGATGACGCCAAAGCGGTGTGTGGTGATCGATAGTGCTTGCTCGAGGAGGAAGGGAAGGAGCTCCCGTCGGCCGTCGGCAAGCACTGGCTGGTCTTCGATGACGGAATTGGAGGAAACCGCAGCCTCATAGAGCTGCGGATCCACGGCACCCAGAGCGCGTACACGGCAAGACTCAGCGCCCGAGATTTCTGCGGCGAAGTCCTCATCTGAGACCGCGTGAACGCCGAAGCCCGCAAGTTCCCGCGCCACGGCGGGAACGGCGCTGAACTCGGCTGCGGCACCGGTTATTTCCTGCGCCAGCTTGAGCCGGAGAACCTCGCGCAGCGGGACATCGCCACCGATGCGGACCTGCAAGGGCTGTACGAGGGGTCGGTAGCGGAAGATATTGGCCTCCGACACCAGACCGGTGCGATCATGGGTGCGACCAAACTCTTCTTGCCAGGCTTTTTCATCGAGCTCCGCGGCGCGCCAGAGCCACGTGATATCTTCCTCGCTGAGCTGTTTATTCAGCTGCGGATCGCGCAAAAGAGCGGCGACGTGGGGCCGAATCGCGACGTCGAGGGGGCGCAGTGAGCTGTCCTCCCACGTGCCCAATTGCGCAACATAGTTTGGCCCACCAGCCTTGGCGCCCGGACCGATGACGGACTTTTTCCAACCGCCGAAGGATTGGCGTTGGACGATGGCACCGGTGATTCCGCGATTGACGTAGGCATTTCCCACTTCGACCTTATCCATCCAGTAGCTCAACTCACGCTCATCGAGAGAGTGGATGCCTCCGGTGAGGCCAAACCCAGTCGAGTTTTGCCATTCGATGGCCTGCTCGAGCGTGTCGGCGTACATGATTCCGAGGACCGGTCCGAAGCACTCGTTGAGGTGATACCACGAGCCCGGCGCGACATTGTCCCGGATACCAGGGGACCACAAAGTGCCCTCAGCATTGAGTTTCTTCGGCTTGAGGAGCCATGACTCGCCCGCCTCAAGCTCGGTGAGTCCGCGCAGCAGCTTCTCGCTCGGGGGCTCGCACAGACCATTCATGGTGGTTGTGATGTCGTAGCCGGGGCCGACTTTGAGGGTTCGGACGGCGTCGATCAACTGGGTACGCAGCCGCTCCGAGCGCCCGGCGGCTCCGACGAGTATCACTAAGGAAGCCGCGGAGCACTTCTGTCCGGAGTGTCCGAAGGCTGAGTTATAAAGATCGGCGATGGCCAAGTCCGGATCGGCCGCGGGAGTGATGACGAGAGCGTTCTTGCCGGAGGTCTCCGCGAAGAGCTTCATCTCGGGACGCCAAGAGCGAAAGAGCGCGCCGGTCTCGGAGGCGCCGGTGAGGATGACCGCGTCTACTTTGTCCGAGGAGATGAGGGCTTTGCCGGCCTCACCCTCGTCCGTAAAGAGCAGCTGCACTAGGTCGGGGTCCTGGCCGTTGGCGTCCAAACCGGACCGAAAGGCGTCGACCACGACGGAGGCGCAATGCACCACCTGCGGCGCTGGCTTGATTATGACGGCGGAGCCGGCCGCCAGCGCCGCCGCGATGCCGCCCGTGGGAATGGCCACGGGGAAGTTCCAGGGCGGGGTGATAACGGTGACGCGATGGGGCTGAAAGCTGGCAGAATACTCGGCCAGCTGGCGGGCGGATTGGGCGTAATAGGTACAGAAATCAATTGCTTCAGACACCTCCGGATCGGTCTGGGAGACCGTCTTATTGGCCTCATAGGCCGCCACGGAAACAAACTGGCCGCGGCGAAGAGCGAGCTCATCAGCGATGGACTCGAGGACTGCTGCGCGGTCTGTGTGTTGCGCCCACGACTCTTGCAACTCACGGGCCCGGTCGAGAGCACTGTCGACTTCGGCCGGGTCGCTCACTTCGGAGATGGAGGGCCGAGCAGGCTCTTCGGCGAGATTCTCGTAAGCCCAGCGCCGATTATTCGCCAGTGCTGGATCAGTGTCCGGCTCATTGCAAAAGCGCCCGTACCCAGTGGCTTGACGCCCGGACTCCGCGAGGCGGTTTTGCTGGCGACGAGCACCGGCGAAGGTATCCCAGCGCACGGCGACGGCAGCGCGGAATGCTGCCTCCTGCCGCTCCAGTGGGGTGTGCTCATCAGAGCCAGGAACATCCGGGGCAAACAAGGAATGCAGGAAGTTCTGGGGAGCGGAGTTTTCCTCAAGGCGACGCACCAGGTAAGAGACTGCGACGTCGAAGTCTTCCATGTGCACCACTGGCGTGTATAGGATTTGGCGCCCGCCGAAGGCCTGGCTTACGGCCGCTTGCTGAGCGGGCGACATGCCTTGGAGCATTTCCGAGTCCATCATTGCCAGGACCCCACGCCGCCGCCCCAGCTCAGAGGCCAGCGCCGCAGTGTAGAGGTTGTGGGTAGCCACGCCGATCCGGATGCAGTCGGCGTATTCTTCGCGCAGGATGAAGTCAAGCAGGCGATAATAGTTGGCGTCGACCTCTGACTTGTCTGAGTACGGCGCCAGCGTCCAGCCGTGGATTTCGCTTTCCACGTGCTCCATCGACAGGTTGGCACCTTTAACAATGCGTACCTTGATCTTCGCTCCACCTGCTTTGACTCTTTCCTGAGCAAACTCGGCCAGCTCCTCAAGGGCCGCGAAGGAATCGGGAAGGTATGCCTGCAGAACAATGCCCGTTTCTAGGCTGAGGAATTCCGGCTCGCTGAGCAGCTCTTTATACAGGCGAAGGGTCAGCTCGAGGTCGTGGTACTCCTCCATGTCGAGGTTAATAAAGACAGGCGGTGTGCGCTGTGCGGCCTCCGCGTATAGAGGGCGCAACCTGTCCTTGAGGCGCGCGAGGGAACCTTCGATATCCCAGGGGTTGAGCTGGGCGACGATGGATGAGGCCTTGACCGACACATAGGTCACGCGAGGATTACGGATGAGGTTGAGCGTGCGTTGTGCCCGGGAATAAGCCTCATCTTCGCCGAGGACGGCCTCGCCCAACAGGTTGAGGTTTAGCTCCTCGCCGGACTCGGCGGCGCGATCAAGAGTCTTGTTGAGAGCGTCTGACTCCGCGTCGAGGACGAGGTGGCCCACCATTTGGCGCATACGCATTCGCGCCAAAGGCATGACGAGGTTCGGGAGGATTGGCCCGAAGTAGCCACCAAGCCCAATGAGGAGCCCGTTGAAACGGCCAAGGAACGCCGGATCGTGGTGTTCAGTGATGGATTTCAGGGCGCGGGCGGCGACAGCGTTATCTTCAGGACGCATCACTCGGTCAACGAATTCCATGGTGAAGGTGACTCCCTCGGAGTCGCGGAGCAGATCTGCGAGCTGCTCGGTCGCCTTGTCTTTCTCTTCGGCGGTAATTTTCAGCCAGGTACGTGCGCAATCGATGGCGGAAGCGAGAACCACCTCGACGTCAACAGAATCGAGCAGCGGAGAATATGCGTTGTTCATGGGAATCGTCCGTCCTTCTTAAAGCCTACTCGGCCAAGTGCCGTGGGAGGTGCTAATGCCGTGTGGCAACGTTATGGGGCAGTGCGGTGAGGGGGTTTAAGAAGGGGAGACGGGCGGACGGTCGCCCGCGCGGCGCTGAAGGCACAACTGCAAATTCATCGAGCGACGCCTTTCATGGATGGGAGTGTTTGTAGATCTTGGCCACACATGGAGTTCCGACAGTCTAAGCCTCTGCGGCGATTCAGGGAAGAGTGGGGTGAGTGCAGGAGAATTATTTACCCCCGTTAAGCAGTGCGTTTGAAAAAACTTATGAGAAAATTGAGCGTAGCGGGAACAACTTTGGGTGCCGTCTGGTTGTACAGATTGAGTGATTCACGCTCAGGTTTGTGGAGGTTCAGTTGAGAGTTCTGTTAGAGTGGGCCGAGCAAGCAGCTTGAAGTTGAGTCACCAACAGTCAAGTAAATCGCGTCAGCGACCATCACGTCGCTGTCATACAACTAAAAGCACTATGTAACTCAAAGGAGAAAATATTATGGGACGCGCAGTAGGCATCGACCTTGGCACCACCAACTCGGTTGTGGCCGTACTAGAAGGTGGCGAGCCCACCGTTATCGCCAACTCGGAGGGCGCACGCACTACCCCTTCCGTCGTGGCATTTGCTAAGAATGGCGAGATCTTGGTTGGTCAGTCCGCCAAGAACCAGGCGGTGACCAACGTCGACCGCACCATCCGCTCCGTCAAGCGCCACATCGGCACCGACTGGACCGTAGACATTGATGGCAAGAAGTACACCCCGCAGGAGATCTCGGCTCGTACGCTTATGAAGTTAAAGCGAGACGCCGAGTCCTACCTCGGTGAGGACGTCACCGATGCTGTTATTACCGTCCCCGCTTACTTCGAGGATGCGCAGCGCCAGGCCACCAAGGAAGCTGGCGAGATTGCCGGCCTTAACGTCCTGCGTATTGTTAATGAGCCCACCGCTGCGGCCTTGGCTTATGGTCTGGAAAAGGGCGAGCAGGAGCAGACCATCTTGGTCTTCGACTTGGGTGGCGGTACCTTCGACGTTTCCTTGCTGGAGATCGGTGACGGCGTCGTCGAGGTTCGCGCTACTGCTGGTGACAACCAGCTCGGTGGCGATGACTGGGATCAGCGCGTCGTCGATTGGCTGGTAGGCAAGTTCAAGGCAGCACACAGCATTGACCTGACCAAGGACCGCATGGCTCTCCAGCGTCTGCGTGAGGCCGCCGAGAAGGCGAAGATTGAGCTTTCTTCTTCGCAGTCCGCGAATATTAACCTGCCTTATATCACCGTTGACAGCGACAAGAACCCGCTGTTTTTGGATGAGACCCTGTCGCGCACTGAGTTCCAGAAGATCACTCAGGATCTGCTCGACCGCACCAAGGCTCCTTTCAACCAGGTCATCAAGGATGCTGGGCTTTCGCTTTCCGAGGTCGACCACGTCGTTCTCGTGGGTGGCTCCACCCGTATGCCGGCCGTCTCTGACCTTGTAAAGGAAATGACCGGTCGCGAGCCGAACAAGTCCGTTAACCCGGACGAGGTTGTGGCCGTCGGTGCTGCACTGCAGGCTGGCGTTCTGCGCGGAGAGGTCAAGGACGTTCTGTTGCTTGACGTCACCCCGCTGTCCCTGGGCATTGAGACCAAGGGTGGCATGATGACCAAGCTCATCGAGCGCAACACCACCATTCCGACCAAGAAGTCCGAGACCTTCACCACTGCTGAAGACAACCAGCCTTCTGTGCAGATTCAGGTCTTCCAGGGCGAGCGCGAGATGGCTTCTGCCAACAAGCTGCTCGGCTCTTTCGAGCTGGGCGGAATCGCACCGGCACCGCGTGGTGTTCCGCAGATCGAGGTTACCTTCGACATCGACGCTAACGGCATCGTCTCCGTATCCGCTAAGGATAAGGGCACGGGCAAGGAAAACACCATCAAGATCCAGGAAGGTTCCGGCCTGTCCCAGGAAGAGATCGACCGCATGATTAAGGACGCGGAGCAGCACGCTGAAGAGGACAAGAAGCGCCGTGAGGAGCAGGAGACGCGCAACACCGCAGAATCCACTTCTTATCAGACGCGTAAGTTCTTGGAGGAGAACTCCGACAAGGTCTCCGAGGATGTCAAGACCAAGGTCACCGAGGCCGCTGACGCCTTGGATGAGGCGCTCAAGGGCGATGACATCGAGGCAATCAAGTCCGCGGTAGAGAAGCTGTCCACCGAGTCTCAGGAGATGGGCAAGGAAATCTACGAGGCACAGGCCGCTGAAGCCGGTGCTGCGGATGCTGGCTCGAATGGCACCACCAACGAAGACCCCAACGTCGTAGACGCCGAGGTAGTCGATGATGACTCTGCAGATGAGGATGGCAACAAGTAATGACTCAGCCCAGCGGAATGCCGCACAACCCAGGCGACCCGGTCAACACTGACCCGGAGGCCACCTCGGCGGACCGCGCTGAGGCAGCCGCGGAGGAGGCCAAGGCTGCACAGGATGCGCAGGCTGATGCCTCCAGTGAGGCTGAGGTCGATCCAACCTTGGACGCAGGTTTGACGGAAGAAGCCCTTCCGGAGACCCCCGATGTGGAAGCGGAGTTGGCAGAGCGTACTGAGGATCTACAGCGCCTCAACGCCGAGTACACCAACTACCGCCGCCGCACCGAGCGCGAGCGTCAGGCCATTGTCGAGAACGCGAAAGCAAAGGTCGTGGGAGAGTTCCTACCGGTCCTCGATGATATTGAGCTCGCCCGCCAACACGGGGACTTGGAAGAAGGACCTTTCAAGTCCGTTGCGGATAAGGTGACCAAGATTCTGCAGTCGCAGAACTTGCAGCCTTTCGGCGAGGAGGGAGATCCTTTCAACCCTGAGATCCACGAGGCTGTACAGGATCTGTCCACCGGCGGTGAGCAGGTCGTCGGCACCGTATTGCGCCGCGGTTATCGCGTAGGAGACAAACTCGTACGCAACGCGATGGTCATCATCGCGGATCCGGCACAGTCCGATACAGCCGAATAAATAGCACTAAGCAAAAGGTGGCGTCGAGGGCACGTTGATGTGAGCCTTCGGCGTCATTTTTATCGGCACCATTTTTAGTAGACAATAATTTTAGAAACAGTTTCAGAAAAAACTTAAGTACGAAAGGAGGAGATGCCCAGTGAGCGCTAAACCCGAATGGGCAGACAAAGACTATTACGCGGATCTGGGAGTCTCTTCGTCCGCAAGCAAGGATGAAATCAAGCGCAGCTACCGCAAACTAGCGCGTGAGAATCACCCAGATGCCAATCCCGATAACCCGGAGGCGGCGGAGCGTTTCAAGCGCGTGGCAGAAGCCTATGACGTGCTTTCCGACGACGCTGAGCGCAAGGAATATGACCAGTTCAAGGCCATGATCCGCAACGGCGGCGGTTTCGGTCGGGGAGGAGGAGCCGGATTCCCCGGCGGGTTTCGGACGACGTCTTCGGGACCGAATACGGCGGACTTCGACCTCTCGGACCTCTCCGACATGTTCGGATCCCGATCCTCTCGAGGAGCGTCTCAAGGCGGTGGCCTGGGGGATATCTTCGGCAGCGTTTTCAACCGCGGCGGTAGTGCTGGCCACTCAGCTCGGCCGTCGCGGGGGGCCGACGTCGAAACGGAAATAAGCCTCGAGTTCCGCGAGGCTGCCAAAGGCACCACCATCCCGCTGCAACTAAGCGGTGAGGCACCATGCACCACCTGTCATGGCTCCGGCTCTAAGTCGGGCAAGGTTAGCCAGTGTCCGCGGTGTAAAGGCAGCGGCTTTATCTCCGAGAACCGAGGAAGCTTCGCCTTTTCCTCGCCGTGCCCGGATTGCGGCGGCACAGGTCAGAAGATTACTGATCCCTGCGATGATTGCCACGGCACCGGAACGGTGCATCGCACGCGGCATATCACCGTGCGCATCCCGGCCGGAGTCATCGACGGCCAAAAGGTCCGGCTCGCCGGTCAAGGTGAGGCCGGCCCCAATGGCACCCCGTCCGGAGATCTCTTCGTGACGGTGCGGGTCAAGCCAGACAAGATTTTCACCCGCGAGGGCGACGATCTGCACATCACCGTCCCGGTTTCCTTCGCAGAGTTGGCCTTGGGTGGCACCATCTCGGTGCCCACCTTGGACTCCACCGTGCGCGTCAAGGTTCCCGCCGGCACTCCGGAGGGAAGGACGCTGCGGGTGCGAGGACGCGGCATCGCCAAGCGCGGTGGCAAGTCCGGGGACCTTTTGGTCCGCGTGCAGGTGACCGTGCCGAGCAAGTTGGATGCTGCGGCGACGAGTGCTCTGCGGAGCTACGCCCAAGCCGAGAAAGACTCCGGGTTCGATCCGCGTGCGGGTTGGGCCGGGAAGGCCTAGTTCGGGGAGGAGGTGAAGCTAGCTATGAGAAAACAGGATGAAGAAAAGCTGCAGGCCAGCTACGTTATTTCCGTGGCGGCGGAGCTCTCCGGAATGCATGCGCAGACGCTGCGGACCTACGACCGAATGGGGCTTGTCACCACCGCGCGTACGCGTGGCGGGGGGCGGCGATATTCCGACCGAGACATCGCTATGCTCCGCAAGATCCGTTCGCTCTCCCAAGAAGATGGCGTTAATCTCGCCGGGATCAAGGCGATTATCGCCCTGACCGAGGAGCGGGATCGCCTCGCCGCCGAGCGGGATGCGCTCCTGGAGCAGGTTCAGCACATGAGCCGCCACTCTCGCGGTGGGGAACTGGTGCACGTTCCGCGTTCCACCTCAGTTGTCATGTGGTCACCGCGGCGTGAGCGCCGATCTAAGTCCAGCTAAGCCCGCGAACCGGGGAAAGTTAGCAGGCAGTAATTGAAAGCCGCCTACTTGGAAATTCCAGGTAGGCGGCTTTTTATGTTCCGGGTGTGAACTTTTGCCAAGGTTTTACCCCCGAGTAGTGCGCATTGCTAAGTGTTGTATATATCATTGTCCGCAATGCCGGTGATGAAGGTCACTTGAGGTATAGGCCTGTGCAATCCGTCATGTCAAGATATAAAACTCATGCAAGCGTTGAAAGGACTTCATCGATGACTCACTACGCTAACCCTGGTACCGAAGGCGCCATCGTCAACTACCGCGACCGCTACGATAACTACATCGGCGGCAAGTGGATGGCTCCCGTGGACGGGGAGTACATGGATAACATCACCCCGGTCACGGGTGAAGTATTCTGCCAGGTGGCCCGCAGCAAGGAGGCCGATATCAATCTGGCTATCGATGCGGCAGAAAAGGCTTTCGAGACCTGGGGCAAGACCACCCCGGCCGAGCGTGCCCTGTTGCTCAACCGGATTGCGGATCGCATCGAAGAGCACCTGGAGCAAATCGCAGTCGCCGAGACCTGGGAGAATGGCAAGGCGGTGCGTGAGACCCTCGCGGCCGATATTCCGCTCGCAGTGGACCACTTCCGCTACTTCGCGGGAGCCATTCGCGCCCAAGAAGGCCGCCTTTCCCAAATCAACCAGGACACGGTGGCCTATCACTTCTACGAGCCGCTCGGCGTAGTCGGGCAGATCATTCCGTGGAACTTCCCGCTGCTCATGGCCGCATGGAAGATCGCTCCCGCGCTGGCAGCCGGCAACACCATCGTGCTCAAGCCCGCGGAGCAGACTCCTGCCTCGATCCTCTTGCTCGCAGACATCATCGGTGACCTCCTGCCGCCGGGCATCCTCAACATTGTCAACGGCATTGGTGAGGAGGCAGGTGCCGCGCTCTCTGGCTCGGATCGCATTGCGAAGATCGCCTTCACCGGCTCAACCCCGGTGGGCAAGATCATCAACAAGCTCGCCGCGGACAAGGTCATCCCGGTGACCCTGGAGCTCGGTGGCAAATCCCCCTCCATCTTCTTCGCCGACATCATGGATCAGGATGATGCCTACCTGGAAAAGTGCGTCGAGGGCTTTGTGATGTTCGCGCTCAACCAGGGCGAGGTGTGTACCTGTCCTTCCCGCGCGCTGGTGCATGAGGACATCGCCGACCGCTTCCTGGAACTCGCGCTTGAGCGGGTCAAGAAGATCAAGATTGGTCACCCGCTTGATACGGAGACCATGATGGGTGCCCAGGCTTCCCAGGAGCAGATGGATAAGATCTCGCAGTACCTGGAGATTGGTCCAAGTGAGGGCGCAGAGGTCCTTACCGGCGGACACATCAACAAGATCGAGGGCCTGGAGAATGGCTACTACATCGAGCCCACGGTGTTTAAGGGCACGAATGATATGCGCATCTTCCGCGAGGAGATTTTCGGCCCGGTGCTCTCAGTGGCCACGTTCCGGGACTTCGAGGAGGCTATTGAGATTGCTAATGACACCAACTTCGGCCTCGGCGCTGGTGTCTGGTCGCGCCAGCAGAACATCTGCTACCGCGCCGGACGCGAGATTCAGGCCGGACGCGTGTGGATCAACCACTATCACGACTACCCCGCACACAGCGCCTTCGGCGGATACAAGGAGTCCGGCATCGGCCGTGAGAACCATCTCATGATGCTGGCTCACTACCAGGAGACCAAGAACATGCTGGTCTCCTACTCCGAGAAGCGCGCCGGACTGTTCTAGGCCCTGCGCCAGATTAGTTTTTCATACGCGTAACCTCGCCCAAGCCCCGCAGAAATGCAGGGCTTTCCCAATAGGAGGAGTGATCTCCGGGTAGCCTACCCGCGCCAGGGAGAGGCCGAGCGCCGAAGAATGGGTAGCTCGGGTCGGGCCCATGCACGCCACCCAGGGGCCCGGTCACTATGCCTATGGGATCGGCGGAATTGGTGGTGGCCCAGACTCTGGCCTGCAGGCTGCTGGCGCTTGCTACTCCGGCGCCGGGGCTGGCGACGAGTACCAGGTCATCAGCTATGGCGGCATCCTGTGCGGCATGGCCGGCGACCACGGAACCGTAGGAGTAGCCGATGAGCATCCGGTGGCTGTGGGGGAAGCGCTCGTGGAGGCTGCGTTGAAAGCGGGCTAGCTCTTTGCCTGCCTGCCGTGCCGGATCCGCATGCACTGCGCCGGTGAAGTCTGCGGGGGCGCGGTAGCCAATCCATGCTACGGTGGGCGCGCCCGTTGCCTGCGCCACAGAGCGGGCCCTGTCGATGCTGCGCTGCCAGCTACTCTCCTCGGCAGAGCCCACGCCTTCCACCACCGTAGCCACGTAGGCCGGGGTGGTGGATAGTTCCGTGGGCGTGACCAGCGCAACGAGACGGCCGGGATCGGCCTCGAGGATGGTCAGGTCGGGGTTGTTTTCTGCGAGCAGGCGCACCGAGGCTGGGGCGGTGGAGAGATGTATTTCATGGAGCGCGTCTAGCTCTAGCTTGGAGAAGTCCGCGAGGCGGGAAGTTGGCGGCGGAGACTCGGGCGTGCACAGGGCGTCTATCTCCCTGGCACACATCCAATCGAGGCCATCGCCGAGGTGGCGAATCTTCTGCAAAAGCAGCGAGGCCACTACCGCCTGGGGGCTGGATTCATCGAGCCGGGCGAGCCAAGCGATAATGCCGTCCTCGGCCTGCTCGCGTCTGGCGCTAAGGTTGGCATAAACCTGAAGAAGCGCAGACACGGCGGCTATCTGCGCGGGCGAGCCCTGCGACCACTGGACTGCCGCAGCGGCAACCTGGCGTGCGGCTGAGATGGCGGGGCCGTCGATCTCGAGGTTCTCCCACTGCGGGCCTAAAGCCTTGAGGAACAGGTCGAGCCGGGTGGCAACGGAGCTGTGATCGGCGGCGGCGTGGGCTAAGGATTGCGAGGGCCTCATGCGGATCCTCCCAGGGCCTGGGAAAGTGCGGCATCGGCAGCAAAACACGTGCCAAGAAGCGAGTGCATGCGTTCTGCTTGCTCGGCATTGCGCGAAGCCGTGTGGGCGAGTCTTTCTCGCCAGTGCTCTTGAGCACGCGCCAGGGCACGAGCGGTATGCGGGAGTTGGCTTAAGGAGGCGGCCAGCGCGGGCGGGGTCTGCTGGGCAAGGTCCGCTAGTTCTTGCAGGGCGTGTGGGTTGGCATAAAAATTATCATTGTGCATTGCCTTAGCCTGCGCGATAATGAGGCGCCGGAAAAGGGACAATTGCCCGAAACTGTGGATAACTTGTTGAAGCTTCACTATTTTGGGGAAATATGAAGATAGCAGCAGTCCAATTGACCTCGACCGCCGATACCGCCACCAACCTCGCGCTGGCGAGTGAGAGAATCCGGGAAGCCGCGGCGCAGGGAGCGCAGCTCATCGTGTTGCCGGAGGCCACCTCCCAGAACTTCGGTTCCGGCCGCCTCGACGGGCAGGCTCAAGAGCTTGACGGGGACTTCGCCACAACGCTTCAGGCCCTAGCAAAAGAGTTGGGCGTCACGGTCGTGGTGGGAATGTTCCGCCCGGCCGATACCGTGGAGCGTGAGGGCAAGAAGATAAACCGCGTGTTCAATACGGCGCTGATAGTGGGGCCGGATGTCCGCAGAGGATACGACAAGATTCATACCTATGATGCCTTCAACTACCGCGAGTCAGACACCGTGGTGCCGGGAACGCAGCTGGTCACCTTCCCGGTGGGAGACCTCACCGTGGGGGTGTCTACCTGCTACGATATCCGCTTCCCCGAGCAGTTTAAGGCGCTCGCGCGCAGCGGAGCCGACATTGTAGTTGTGCCCACGAGCTGGGCGGATGGCGCGGGGAAGTTGGAACAGTGGCGCCTTTTGACCGCGGCACGCGCGCTTGATTCCACCAGTTATATCGTGGCGGCCGGCCAGGCAAGGCCTGGGGGCAGCGCGGAGGCGGGCAAAGAGTCCGGCCCAACCGGCATCGGGCATTCCGTGATCGTGGCACCTGATGGAAAACGCTTGGTCGAGGCGGGATATGAGGAGGAGATCATTTACGCGGAGGTAGACGGTGATACCGTCCGGAAGATCCGCAAGGCCATCCCCGTGCTTAAGAATTAGGAAAACCTATCCAAACTAGTGGCTCTTTGGGGCTTTGACTGGGAGAATAAACCTAGGTGAAAGAACGGGTAGGACCATGGGCCGTGGAATAACCGGTGCGGTGATGAAGCTGCTGCACGCGCAGGACTATTGCTGCGAGGTAGTACGCACGTGGATGCATTCCGCCACCATGAAGGCCGTGCGCGTTAGCGCACCGGAACTATGTGCACAGGTCGACCCGCAGGAGGGCGAGTACCTGCGCTGCTGGTTCCCGGATCCGCAGCGTGGCGGCAAGGAGGCGATGCGCGGGTACACGGTGGTGGACGTCGACAAGCAAGCCGGCGAGTTCACCTTGCTTTTCCTCTTGCACGAGCCCGCCGGTCCCGCCTCCCACTGGGCCGCCTCCGCACAGGTAGGGGCGGTATTTGAGGCCTCCTATTATGGTTCCGCTCCTTTTATGGTGCCCGAACCCGCGCCACGCGGATTCGTATTCATGGCCGATGCGGCAGGGATTCCCTATGTCAATGCGCTTATTGAGCAGCTCGGGGAGGACTATCCCCTCAAGGTGTGGCTGGTGGAATGGCACGCCAGCGACCGTGACATCGAGCTGGGCAATGCCCCGCGCCTAGAAGTGGAATGGATACAATCCACCGAGGCCGCCCTCCTCGAGCACGTTAAGGGGTTTGAGTGGCAGGGCTGGTTCCCGCACCTTGTTTGCGAGGCCGCAATCCTGCTGCCCGCGCGTCGCTATCTGCAAAAGGAACGCGGGCTGGGGAAGAAAGACATGCACGTGCATGCCTATTGGGCACAGGGAAAATGCATGGGGAAGAACCGCGACGCTTAAGGCTGCGTCCACGTGCGCGTCCACGCGCGCCAGGCTTCCCACTCCTCGCGGAATTGAGGATCCCACTCGCGGCCGTCGCTCCAACCGTGCGTCTCGATGTCGGACTCGGACACCCCGCCTGCCACCAGGCGCTCTTTGGCCCCGTCCACCTCGGCGCCTGGGCCCACCACGACGATGGTGTGTGGATTGTGCGGGCGCTGCGCGAGCAGGACGTCGACGGGGTCAGCGGCTAGTTCGAAGTGCGTGGCCTCGGCTGCAGGCTGGGCTCCCAGTAGCCAGGGATCATCTTTCTCGCGCACGAGGAGGCGCAGGTTGATCCACGGTGCCAGGGCGCGGAGATTGGCCTGGAACTCGGTGTCATAGTGCTCCCCGGGGCTATCGGCCACGGCGAAGACCGTGCACGGCACCTTGTTTCCAGCCTCGACGAGGGAGAGCAGGAAAGCACGGACCGCCGCCCAACCGGTGCCGAAGCAGAGGAATACCACGCGCTGCGGATGATGGGGGAGGAAGTCGCCTTGAGGATTGCCCAAGGTCCAAAAGTCCCCCGGCTGGGAACCAGCGAGGCTGCGTGAGGCATCACCGCACACGCTGAGGTGGAAGATCAATTGGCCGGTGGGATCTGCCGGGATAGCCGGGGTGAGCAGGCGCCACACCCCGGGTAGATAGGCGGAATTGACGGAATAGCTTTGGCCTGGCTTATAGTGCAGCGCCTCGCTCGATTCGAGCCGGATGACTGCGGTGTGGCGGTTGGGCCTGGCAACGGCGACGACCCGTGCAGCGTGTGCTGCGGGAATGCCCTTAGAATCGGCGCTGGCGGCGGACTCGGCCATGGTCTGGCAGATGGTGGTGATGACGCGCTGGGCGATGTCGTGCTGATAGGAAGTCAGCGCCAAGACCTCTAGGCCGTCGATGAGGCAGTCCTGGAACTCGGAGTATATCTCCGGCGGGAAGCCAAAACGGCGGTGTTGGCGGCCCAAAAGGCTCAGGCGCTCGAGGACATCCGGGGGCACGGTGCCTTGCCCGTCAGACTTTTCTAGTACCCAGGCTATGGCAGGTGCCAGGTCGAGGTGAGTCTGGGCGGAGGAGAGGGCGAAGACCTGGCGGGACTGCCAGACCCTTTCGAAGAGGCGCTGCTGTACTGCCGCGCGGTAGTCCTCAGTGTGATTTCTTAGGTGTTCGCCCAGTTCCCTCATGCCTAGACATCGTAGCCGGTAACAGGACCTTCGGTGTTGGGCTGCCAGCCTAAAGCCGGTGCGACGTGAGTTGCGAAGTTCTCTAGGATGCGGGTGTTGACGTCGAGTCCCATAGTAGTGGGGACGGTAATAAGGAGGGTGTCAGCGGCCATGACCGCAGGGTCGGCCCGCAATTGCTCGATGAGTTTGTCTGGTTCTGCAGCATAGGTGCGGCCGAAGATGCTGGCCCCTACGTCGGGCAAATAGCCAACTTGATCACTGTCACTACCTTGCATGCCGAAGAGACGCTGATCGGTGCCGTCGATGATGGGGAAGATAGAGCGCGAGACAGAGATACGTGGCGTCCAATCGTGCCCCGCCTCACGCCATGCCTGCCGGTAATGGTTTATCTGTTGGAGCTGTACCTCGCCGAGGGTGTCCGAGGAAGTCTCAGATACCAGCGTAGAAGACATCAGATTTACTCCATCCTGTGCAGCTTGTGCTGCGCTGCTGTGGGTACCTGAACCCCAGAAGACCTTCCTTGACAAGCCAGGAGAATGGGGAAATGTCGGCAGAGCGGAACCCGGCTGATACATGTTGGGGTACTGATCTTCCAAGGGGGCAGCGGTGGCCTGACCGTGGCCCGCGATGGCACCCATGAACTTTTCGAAGTTTGCACGGGCTAAATCGGCCCCATTGGGGGCCTTGGCCTTGTATCCGAAGGCTTCCCAGCCGCGCAGCGCGACTTCCGGGGCGCCCCGGGAGACACCGAGCGCGACGCGCCCACCGGAGATGTCATAGAGAGAGGCCGCTTCCTCTGCCAGGTAGAGCGGGTTTTCATAGCGCATGTCAATGACGCCCGTACCCACCTCGATATGGGAGGTGCTGCCGGCGATGGCGCCGAGCAGGGGCATTGGCGCGGAGGCCTGTGGCACAAAGTGATGTACGCGTAGGGAGGCATTGTTGACACCAATCTCGTCCGCCGCTTGCGCGAGGTCGAGGTGGAGCTTGGCGATGTCCTGGGCGTTGGGCCCGCGCTGCCCCCCGAAGGCGTAGTGACCGAAGCTTAAGAATCCGAATGCTTTCATGATTACCCTTCGCAATAATGGTGATGCAACAACAAAAAGCATATCACTTTCTGCTTGAAGTGTTAAGGGCCAAGGCAGGGGTCGTTGCTATGCGTGGCGGGGGCGGTGTGGAAAGTTAGAGAAGTCAAAATCTTATAAGCCATATTTGAAACCCCAGGATTGAAAAGACAACGATGGAGAATTTCTCCGCCTTTAGCCTCATGCTCGACGTGGGGTGGATCTCGTTGCTGATGGTTATTGGCAACGTGTTGCGCCAGCGCATTAAGTTCATCTTTCAGGATCTCCTCCTCCCGGCCCCGATCACGGCCGGTCTGCTCGGCCTACTCCTGGGGCCCAACGGGCTAGGAATCATCCACTTCTCCGATAGCTTGGGTGATTACACCACCATCCTTATCGCCGTGGTCTTTGCCTCTATGGCATATTCCATGGAGATCGGCGGCAGCGTGGGCAAGGGTGCCCGCAATATGTGGGGCTACTCCGTCGTCATGTTCTTGGGCCAATGGGGCCTGTTCGTCCTCCTTGGCATCTTCATGTTTATGCCGCTTTTCGGTACCCCGAATTGGTTCGGCATGATGCTACCCGTCGGTTTTACCGGCGGTTTCGGCACCGCGGCCGCAGTCGGCGGAGCCTTGGAGGCTGCCGGTGCCGAATCGGCGGCCTCCCTGGGCTTTACCTCGGCCACCGTAGGTACACTCGCGGCCATCGTGGGCGGCGTCATCGCCGGCAACTGGGCCATCCGCAAGGGGAAGGTCTCTCACGTGCCGCGCCAGCTCTCTAAGGAGATGCGCAGTGGCTACATCGCCAAGGTTGAGGATCGCCCCTCGCTGGGCAAGGCCACGACCAACCCCTCTGCCATTGAGCCGCTGGCGCTGCACATAGGCTTCATTGTCCTCACAGTCATGCTCGCTTACCTCATTAACGAGGGTATCTCTGCTCTCTGGCCACAGGTCCAAGTCCCGCTTTTTGCCATGTCCTTGATGGTTGGACTCCTCATCCGGGCGCTCATGAACGCAATGGGGGCGCGGGACTATCTCGACCGCGATTCCATCGGCTCGGTCGCCGGCGCGGCCACGGACTACCTCATCGCATTCGGTGTGGCTGCCATCGTGCCCGCTGCCATCGCCTCTTATTGGCAGGCGCTGGTGCTGCTTTTTGTCCTCGGCACCATCTTCTGTGTGTTCTTCCTACTTTGGTTTCCGGCGGAGTTCTTCGGTGAGCGCTGGATTGAGCGCGCCATCTTTGGCTGGGGCTGGGCCACGGCAAGCGTGGCGACCGGCATCGCCATCTTGAAGATCGTTGATCCCAAACTGGAGTCTCGCACGCTCTCGGAGTACGGCATGGCCTATATCGGCTTTGGCCCCTTCGAGATTGGTTGGACGATCCTCGCGCCGCTGGCCGTTATCTACGGATTTACCACCGGCTTCGGCTTCCTTTCGTTGGGCTTGGCCGTAGCCATCTACGCGATGTTTAAGTTCAGTGGGTGGATGCCACCGCGGGGGACCATATTCTCCCCGGGGATCGGGCATGTGGGGCAGAAGCAAAGGAAATAGATTCATGCCGCCTGTGGTGGTGAGAATACCCACTTTAGCGGGGAAAAGCGTAGGGCGAGCGAAGCTTTGGTACCAAGCGGTCTACTTTGAACGGAATGATAGGTCTAGGGTAGAGGGCTGTACACATTCAGCTCTCTTTTCCAAAGGTGGTAGTGATGGTTATGACCATTTCTTCCAAGGTTTTCTTCTCCGTTGCGGCGGCTGCAACCGTCTTTTCTTTGGCTGCTTGCGCCGGAAATAGCTCGGAGGATTCCGATGCGACGAAGATTCGCGTCGGCGCCTCACCGGGTCCCTATACGGAGCTCTTCAAGGAAGGGGTGGATCCGGTCCTCACTGCAGCCGGGTACACGATCGATTACCAGGACTTCTCCGATTTGCGCCAGGCCGACGTGGCTCTCTCAGAGGGCAGCGTCGACCTCAACGTGGATCAGCACACCGCCTATATGAACGTCTTCAATGAGGAGACAGGTTCGGATTTGGCCAGTATTACCGATATTCCCACGGTCAAGACCAAGGTCTATTCGGAAAAGCATAAGTCTATCGATGATGTCGCGGAAGGACAGACCGTGGGCATTCCGCAGGATGGCTCGAATCAGACGCGAGCCTTCCGCATCCTCATCAAACTGGGATGGATCACTGTCAAGGAAGATGCCGACCAAAAGCTGTTGACCGTCGCCGATATCAAGGATAACCCGCATAATGTGCGGATTGAGGCAATGGATTCCGCGACCATTCCCCGCGCGCTGGGGGACCTAGACTGGGGTGTCATTCCCGGCTCCATCTCTTATTCGTCTGGGGTAGATCCCGCACTGGCGGTAGCGGAGGAAGACCTCGGTGAGGACCTGATCCTGCAAGCGGTTACTACTCAGGACAAAGTTGATTCTGAATGGGCCAAGGCCGTGCACGATGCCTATCGTTCTGAAGATTTCCTGAATTACCTGAAAGAGAACAATGACGATAGCTATTGGTTCGTCCCCGATTCCCTGAGCGCCTCCTAAAGCGGGTAGTCGGACTTAGACAATGTCAGCCATAACAATCCATGATCTCAGCAAGCGTTTCGCCAGTACGTCGGGCGAAGTGCTGGCTTTAGACTCCATCAACTTGGAGATCTCCCTCGGCGCGATCTTCGGCATCGTGGGCACCAGCGGGGCCGGCAAGTCAACTCTCCTACGCACCATCAACGGCCTCGAGTCGCCGAGCTCCGGGGAAGTAGTGGTCTTGGGGCAAGAGGTTTCCACGCTGAAGAGTGCGCGCCTGCGCTCTTTGCGCCGAGATGTCTCTATGGTTTTTCAGCATTTCAATCTGCTGGCAACCCAGACCGTGGCTCAGAATGTGGCCATGCCACTGATGCTGGCCAAGTACAAGAAAGGGGACATCGCCAAGCGCGTACAGGAGGTGCTGGGCCTCGTTGGTTTGGCGGATCGTGCGGATTACCTGCCCAAGCAGCTATCCGGGGGGCAGCGCCAACGAGTCGGCATCGCACGTGCATTGGTGACCGATCCGAAGGTGCTGCTGTGCGATGAGCCGACGAGCGCGTTGGATCCTCTGACAACGAACCAGATCCTCGATCTGATTACAAAGGTTAACGAGGAGCTGGGAATTACGGTGGTCATCATTACCCACGAGATTAGTGTGGTCTCCCGTATAGCCGATGAAGTGGCGGTGATGGAAGGCGGCCGCATCATAGAACAAGGTGAGGTGGCAGAGGTGTTCAGCCATCCCCGCGCGGCTCTGAGCCGACGCTTTGTAGAAACCGTTGTCCCGCAGCGCTTGCCACTCGCGGTGGCACACGAGGTCTCCGAGGGGCGGTATTCGACGGTCGTTCGAGTGGTTCACCGCGGAGGTTCCGCACGGGGACTCATCAGCGACCTCACCCGGTGCGGGGTCGATGTTTTCTTGCTGCACGCCGCCGATGCGGTCTTACGCCGAGAGACTGTGGGAACAATGGTTCTCGGGCTCAACCCTGGCGGGGGCAAGGGAGCCGAAACCAAGGCCCTCGGGCTACTGCATGCCCGGCCGGGCATTGATGTGGAGGTGTTGAACTAATGGATATCACGCAGATTCTTGATACCAAGGTCGGGCTCGACCAGTACGCAACGGCGGGCTGGCAGACGCTGTACATGGTGGGCATTTCGCTCTTTTTAGGAACCCTCGGCGGGATCCCGTTGGGGGTGATCTTGGTCTTGGCGCGGCCCAGCGGCCTGCGCCCTAGCCCCGTGCTTTTTCACGTGGTCAATTTCTTCGTCAACACCGTGCGTTCCCTGCCCTTTATCATCCTGATGGTTGCCATCGTGCCTTTTACCCGGCTAGTGGTGGGGACCTCGATCGGCACGACAGCGGCTTTGGTGCCCCTGACCATCTTTATCGCCCCGTTTATGGCCCGGCTCATCGAGCAGGCGGTGCTTGAGGTGGATGATGGAATCCTCGAGGCTGCCGAGTCGATGGGGGCGACGTTAATACAGACAATCCGCTACTTCTTGCTACCGGAGGCTAGGGGATCCATTATTCTCGCGCTGACCACCTCGACAGTCACGCTGATCTCTGCAACCGCGATGGCCGGAACTATCGGCGGAGGGGGAGTAGGCGATCTAGCCGTCTCCTATGGCTATCAGCAATTCGACACCGTCGCGATTGTGGCCACTGTGGTCATCTTGATCGTGGTTGTGCAGGGTATTCAGGCCGTGGGAACCCATCTGGCACGTAAGGCCCGCAACGACTAAGTCCTCAACTAAGTCCTCAGCAGTGGGGTGTCCAAAACCTGATAGTCCTGCGCTAAAGAAAGTTGTGATTTTTTACTACCTGAGCGGAATACGCTCAAGTTTTAGTGCGTTATAACCAGTGAAGCCCCTAGAGTGGGAAGGAGGGAATCCAACCCACTCCCAGGGAGACACAAAAGGAGTTATAAACATGAACGCATTTAATCCCACAACCAAAACCCAAGAAGCTCTGCAGGACGCCCTGCAGACCGCTTCAGCTAATGGCAATCCCGATATTCGGCCGACCCACTTGCTGGTCGCTATCTTGAGCCAGAAAGACGGCATCGCCGCACCGGTGCTCAAAGCCACCGGAGTCGATCCCGATACCGTCTTGGCCGAGGCTCGTAAATTAGTCGAGGCCTACCCCAAGGCCGAGGGTTCCAACATGGCCAATCCCAACTTCAACCGGGATGGTCTCAACGTGCTCACCCGCGCCCAAGAGCTGGCCGGGGAACTGGGGGACGAGTATGTCTCCACCGAGGTGCTCTTGGCAGCTATTGCCGGTTCCAAGACGGATGCCGCAGAGCTATTAACCAGCCGCGGGGCTACGTATGATGCCCTCAAGGGCGCCTTCCCCTCGGTGCGTGGTGCCGCGAAGGTCACCAGCGAAAACCCCGAGGATCAGTTCCAGGCCTTGGAGAAGTACTCCACCGACCTCACCGCCCGCGCCCGCGAAGGCAAGATCGATCCGGTCATAGGCCGTGATCAGGAAATCCGCCGCGTGGTGCAGGTTCTTAGCCGTCGTACCAAGAATAACCCGGTGCTCATCGGTGAGCCTGGCGTTGGTAAAACCGCCATCGTCGAGGGGCTGGCCCGCCGCATCGTGGCGGGCGACGTCCCGGAGTCACTGAAGGGCAAGACGCTCATTAGCCTGGACCTGGGTTCAATGGTCGCGGGTGCAAAGTACCGTGGTGAGTTCGAGGAACGCCTCAAGGCTGTTCTCGATGAGATCAAGGCCTCCGATGGCCAGATCATTACCTTCATCGATGAGCTGCACACTATCGTCGGCGCCGGTGCCACGGGCGAGGGTTCGATGGATGCCGGAAACATGATTAAGCCCATGCTGGCCCGCGGCGAGCTGCGCCTCGTCGGTGCTACCACCTTGGACGAGTACCGCAAGTACATCGAAAAGGATGCCGCCTTGGAGCGGCGTTTCCAGCAGGTCTACGCAGCCGAGCCTTCCGTGGAGGACACGGTGGCCATTCTGCGTGGGCTCAAGGAGCGTTACGAGGTGCACCACGGTGTACGCATCATGGATTCGGCACTGGTGGCGGCAGCGGAGCTGTCGAATCGCTACATCACCAACCGCTTCCTGCCGGACAAGGCTATCGACTTGGTCGATGAGGCTGGCTCGCGCCTGCGCATGGAGATTGACTCCTCGCCGCAGGAGATCGACGAGCTCGAGCGCACCGTGCGCCGGATGGAGATCGAGGAGCTGGCGCTGAAGAAAGAATCGGACGCCGCCTCCCAGGAACGCCTCTCCAAGCTCCAGCAGGAGCTGGCGGATGAGCGTGAGAAGCTCGGCGAGCTCAAGGCACGCTGGGCTAACGAGAAGCAGGCCATCGACAAGGTGCAGCAGGCCAAAGAGGAATTGGAGGATCTGCGGCGCCAGGCGGAGATCGCCGAGCGCGACGGGGACTATGAAAAGACCTCTGAGCTGCGCTATGGACGTATCCCCGAGCTGGAGAAGGAATTGTCTGAGGCAGAGGAAGCAGCCAATGCCAAGGATAATTCCATGCTGACGGAGGAGGTCACCCCCGATACCATCGCTGAGGTGGTCTCGGCATGGACCGGCATTCCGGCTGGCAAGATGCTGCAGGGTGAGACCCAGAAACTGCTGCACATGGAAGACGAGCTGGGCAAGCGCGTCGTGGGGCAAAAGGAAGCCGTCAAGGCGGTCTCCGATGCCGTGCGTCGCGCCCGGGCCGGGGTTTCTGCTCCCAATCGCCCGACTGGTTCCTTCCTCTTCCTAGGTCCTACCGGCGTGGGCAAGACTGAGCTGGCCAAGGCCTTGGCGGACTTCCTCTTCGATGATGAATCCGCCATGGTGCGCATCGATATGTCCGAGTATGGGGAGAAGCACTCCGTGGCCCGCCTCGTCGGTGCTCCTCCGGGATACGTTGGTTACGATGCCGGCGGGCAGCTCACCGAGGCAGTACGGCGTCGCCCGTACACGCTGGTGCTTTTCGACGAGGTTGAAAAGGCTCACCCCGACGTCTTCGACGTCTTGCTGCAGGTCCTTGATGAGGGCCGCCTGACCGACGGCCAGGGCCGCACGGTGGACTTCCGCAACACGGTGATCATCTTGACCTCGAACCTGGGTGCCGGTGGTACCCACGATGAGATCATGGACGCCGTCAAGCGCAACTTCAAGCCCGAGTTCATCAACCGTCTCGATGACGTGGTCATCTTCGAGCCGCTCTCCGAGCAGCTCTTGGAAGGCATCGTCGACATCCAGCTCGGCGAGCTGGGCAAGCGCCTGACCGGACGCCGCCTCACCTTGGACGTCACCAAGGCAGCCAAGGCATGGCTGGCAGAGCGCGGATACGATCCCGCCTATGGTGCCCGTCCGTTGCGCCGGCTCATCCAGAAGGCCATCGGCGATACACTCGCCCGCAAGCTGCTGGCCGGCGACATCGTAGACGGCGATACCGTCCACGTGGATGTAGCTGCTGACTCCGAGTCTTTGGAGCTTAGCGCCTAGGTTTCTGGGACAGCGCGCGAGGCGCAGGTCTTTTAAGGTCTGCGCCTCGTTTACTGTTTTAAATAGACTGTTCTCTTCATCCAGTGAGAAAAGCTATCTGCGAGCGCTCTAAGCTCTAACATTGCGTAGTGACTAGAATCCCATGAGGCAAACAGTGGAATGGTCACAGTGGAACCCTCCGTGACTAGAGTGCGGCTTTCCAGTTCAAAGTCCGGTTCTTCGGTAACTAAGGCAATGCCGTGCCCATTCGAAGCAAGCGCTTGAGCGATTCTTCCTCCACCCACGACCGTGACGGCCTTAGTCCCACGAACCTTTGATTAGAGCTCCAGAATTACTGAGTGAATGCCAGTCCTTGGGGCAAGAACTGTATGAGGCCTCAGTTCCTCAATCTCAACCGTGGTGCGGGTACCGAAGAGTTACTGCAAAACTAGTGGTGGTGCCTGCACCTTTAGAGGCAACGATGCGACCTTCTGATAGCTCCGGTGCGGGGGTCGGGCCCGTCCGCGTTGGTGCCGGATACTTCCACAGCTGCGAGGACTTGCTCCGTTCTGCGCCGCAGCTTAGGCGGCAAAAGGCGTCGAATCTTTTCCTCGGTGCGTGCGGCGGCCGCTGCTGTGTCTCCGTTTCCTGCCTCCCCGGCCGCGCTAAGGCGAAGCCCGAGCACCGTGGCGAGGGCTTCGTCATCTTCGAGGATGAGCGGCGGCAGCGAACGGCCGGCGAGAAGTTGATAAAAGCCACTGGGGCCGCGGGTGCTGCTAACTGGGTAGCCCAACTCGCGCAGGAACTCGATGTCTCGGCGCAGTGTTCGCAGTGTACTATCGCTCGCCTCTGCCAAGGCGGATGCCGTCCAGCGGCGGCCGGTCTGTAAGAGCGAGAGCAAGCGCAGCATGCGCTTGCGCGGGGAATCCATCGCCTTGGCTCCCTCCACTACAACAACGCATCCTAATTGTGGTCATTATCTGTCCACAATACATATTAGCGTGGTGAGAATGGCGGAATTACAGGATAAAAAGGTCCAGAGGTACGCGAAGAGCGCAAAGGAAATACCGGACCAGGAACGAGCTTGCTGGATCACAGTCGAGGGCGCGCGGACCAATAACCTGCGGGGAGTCTCAGTTAAGGTACCCAAGTACCAACTGACGGTGTTCACCGGCGTCTCCGGTTCCGGGAAGTCCTCCCTGGCCTTTGGCACCATCGCGGCCGAGACGCAGCGCCTCGTTGCTGATTCCTATCCCTTGTTTGTTCGCAACCGCCTGCCATCTTCCGGGAACGCGGATGTCGAGCACATTGACGGCCTGACGTTTAGCACCGTGGTCGATCAAAAGCCTTTCACCGGAAATGCCCGTTCCACCGTCGGCACCGCCAGCGATATCGCTCCCTTGCTGCGGATGCTTTTCTCTCGCTGCGGCGAGCCCTCTGCGGGCTACTCGCCGGCATATTCCTTCAATGACGTCTCTGGTATGTGTCCTGCCTGCGAGGGATTAGGAGTGGATAACGGTATCGATGTAGCGGAATTGATAGATACCTCGCGCAGCCTTAATGACGGGGCAATCTGCTTCCCCACGTTTAGGCCCGGGACGTACCGTTGGAAGCGCATGGTCACCGCAGGGCTTTTCGATGCCGCCTTGCCCTTGGAACAGTGGTCGGCGGAAGAGCTGCGCACTTTGCTCTACGCGCGGGATATCCCGCTTAACAATCCTGATCCCGAATATCCCAAGTCGGCCTGTTTTGATGGGGTGATTCCCCGCCTGCAGGACAGCTACTTGCGCAAGAAACCCTCGCGGCTTACTCAAGACGAGCGCGCCGGGCTCGATAGGATTATTCGGCGCGCGCCCTGCCGCGAGTGCGGTGGCACTCGCTTGAATGCCGCCGCCCGGGCCAGCCTCATCGACGGGCGCTCCATCGCGGACTGGAACGCTATGTCCATCAGTGAGCTGCGTGACCTCGTGGCGGGCTTGCACAATGAGCGGGTACAGCCTCTGCTTCACGCCATCCGTGACAGGCTCGATACCCTAGTTTCTGTGGGCCTGGGCTACCTCAGCCTGGATCGCCCCTCTGGCACGCTGTCCGGCGGCGAGGCTCAGCGAGTCAAGATTCTGCGTCATCTTGGCAGCGCTTTGAGCGATGCTTGCTATATCTTCGATGAGCCCAGCGCCGGGCTGCATCCTCACGATATTCATCGCCTTTTGCGCCTGCTCACGCAGCTTCGCGACGCCCATAACACCGTTCTTCTAGTAGAGCATCACCCCGTTCTCATTGCCCATGCCGACCACGTTATTGACTTAGGCCCCGGTGCCGGATCCGCTGGTGGGCGAGTGTGTTTCGAAGGCTCGCCAGCGGAGCTCATTCGCAGCGAGACGAATACGGGACAGGCGCTGCGCCAGCCCATCATCCTCAAAGCTCAGCCACGCCCAGGGCTAAGTTCCATCAGCATTAAGAACGCTCGAACTCATAACTTGCGCGACTTAAGCGTTGAGATTCCTCTCGGCGTCCTCACCGCGGTGACCGGAGTAGCTGGTTCTGGGAAAAGCAGTCTCGCCGCCGCAGAGCTGCCACGGCAGCACCCGGAGTTTGTCGTCATCGGCCAAGAGTCGCTGCACGGCGGAATTAGGTCGACGCCGGCGACGGTGCTTGGCATTGCCGAGCCGATTCGGCGCGCCTTCGCCGCGGGTACCGGATTGCCGGAATCGTGGTTTATGGTTTAGCGCCAACGCGCGTGGCGCTTGTCCCGAGTGTAAAGGCAAGGGGCGTCATTGTCACCGACTTGCCCTTCCTCGAGGATGTGAGCAGCACCTGTGAGGCCTGCGGCGGAACCCGCTTCAACGATAAAACGCTGGCGGCCACACTCAGCGGGCACACCATCGCCGAAATCCTCGGCATGAATCTTGCGCAAGCCAGGCGCATCTTTGAGTCTTACCCTGACATCACTGACCGGCTAGCTTGGCTTGACGATGTCGGCTTGACCTATCTCGCACTAGGCCAAGGCCTCGACACCCTCTCGGGTGGGGAGAAGCAACGCTTGATGCTGGCCAAGCATCTCGCGCAGGCCGGTGAACTCAGCGATCTGCATATCGTGCTCGATGAACCTACCGCCGGGCTACACGTTCGCGATACCGACAAACTCCTGAATCTCTTTGATCGACTCGTTGATGGTGGCGCGACCGTGGTTGTCATTGAGCACAATCAACGCGTCATCGCGCACGCCGATCAAGTCATCGACATCGGGCCCGGAGCTGGAATTGAAGGCGGCAACCTTCTCTACCAAGGCCCACCGGCCGGGCTACTAGCGTGCGCTTCCTCGCTCACCGCCAAGTACCTCCGCGAGGAGGAAGAATCCTCAACGAGCTCGCTTCCCTAGACCTGTAAAGAATTACCGGCCTGAAGACCCATCGACGCTGCAGTGTTTGAAGAGAGTAAGTCTGCTCTCTTTGCGTAAGCTCCCAACTATGGAGGAGAGAAAGCTTAGTTCATTATTCTTCGGCAACGTTGTACTTGAATCTCATATTTTGGGAACAAGTCCCCGAGTGTATTCCCCTGACATGCGGTCTTATTCTTTTCGCCCGAGCCCCCACGTCACCCTTTCTGTCCCATTGGACGAACTAAAAGGGACACTTACTCCTGAGCATGCTGGCGCTCTTGCCAAGAAGGTATTCCATTCCGTAGCTGGGGAACTAGACGGGAACTACCCAGGGGGTTGTGAACATGCAGAAGAAGAATTGAAGAATTGGCTTATGAAAAGTGACGAGGTACCTGGAGGGCCACGTGCGTGAGACTAGACCTATGAATAATGCACAGGAGATCGAGAAGCTTCTGCGCCCCCTGGTGCTTGCACCGATGGCGGGGGGTCCCTCCACGCCGCGGCTTGCTGCTGCTGTTGCCGGGGCCGGTGGTCTTCCTTTCCTGGCGGCGGGGTATCTCAGCCCTGAATCTTTGCGGGCGGATATCGCAGATTTGCAGGGCTACCTGGAGAAGTCTTTCGAGTTGCCTTTTGGAGTGAATCTCTTTGTTCCAGATCCGCAGGGCTCAAGGTGCGATGTGGAGGCATATTCTGACTATCGTGCCCGGGTGTTGGAGGTCAGCGGGGTGAGCCCGGAGCTAGTGCCAGCGGAACCCATCTGGTCCGATGATGCCTTTGAGGAGAAGCTCGAGATTGTATGTGCGTCCGCGGCGAGTATCGTGTCTTTTACTTTTGCTCATCCCGCACCCGCGGTTGTTGAGCGTGTGCACGCCGCGGGCAAGCTCGTTATCTTCTACGCCACGAGTAGGCCTGGTATTGATGCCATCGTGGACTCGGGTGCGGATGTCATAGGCATTCAAGGGCCGAACGCGGGCGGACACCGCGCGACGGTGTTCGGGGTCGATGATGACTCGAATGAGTCTGTGCTTGAGCTTGTCGAATACGCCCGAGGAATCTCCCGCAAGCCGATTATCGCGGGCGGTGGCGTGAGCGGCGCAGCCGATGTGCGCAACCTGTTGCGCGCCGGGGCCACCGGCGTCCAGGTTGGGACGCTGTTCCTGAATGCACAGGAGGCAGGGACCAAAAAGACGCACCGGCGTGCACTGGAGGAGTTTGGCGGGCGTGAGACTGTTATCACCAGGGCCTTTAGTGGACGCCCGGCACGCGCGATTGAGAATAGTTTCAGCGCAGCTCTGTCGGATTCGCCCCCGGCTTTCTACCCGCAGCTGCACTTCTTGACGGCAGGTTTGCGCAAGGAAGCCAACGAGCGCGGCGATGCGGAGAACCTCAATCTGTGGGCCGGGACCGGCTTTGTGCATGCGAAAGAGGAGCCCGCAGCCGACATCGCGCGCAGGCTTCTGGCCGCGCACGATTGAGCATTCGTCTCTACTATGTAGGGCATGAGCATTTTGGTCTCCCCGCAGGAGTTGCAACAGTCCATCCACCACGGCGACCGCCTGACGCTTTTGGCTTCCCTTTGGCAGCCAGTAGAGGGCGAAAGCTACAACCAGTTTTCCTCAATGCACATCCCCACGGCGCAATACAGTGACGCCGCCCAAGCCTTCGTCGGCCTGCCTGGTTCCAAGGTAGGCCGCAACCCTTTGCCCGATCCGGACAAGCTTCAAAACTGGTTCGAAAAGTGGGGGCTGCGCAGCAACCGCCCGGTAGTGGTCTATGACGAGGGTCGAGGCGTATTCGCCGGCCGCGCCTGGTGGACCTTGCGCTGGGCCGGTGTCGAGGATGTTCGCATCCTCAACGGCGGGCTCAAGTACTGGGCACATCTTGGGTTTGAAACCCTCACTGGCCCGGGCAACCTCGTGGTCAATACGGACGCCGAGGTCCGCCCCGGTTCCATGCCCACTGCCACCCTGGAGGAGGCCCGCGAGTACAGCGAGAATGGCGGGCTCCTCATCGATACCCGCACCCGGAATCGCTTCTCCGGGCGGCGTGAGAACCTCGACCTGAAGGCCGGTCACATTCCCGGCGCGGTCAACGTCCCCGAGCGGTTCTTCCACCACGACGGGATTCGCACCTTGAAATCCCGCGAGGAGAATCTGCAGGTCTTGGCGGATGCAGGCCTTACCCCGGAAAACGTCAAGGACGCCATCATCTACTCCGGTTCCGGCAACCACTCCGCGCTGGCTTTGGCCGTCTTGGAGGATGCCGGTTTCCACGGCCTGCGCCACTTCGTGGGCGGCTGGTCGCAGTGGTCAGCTGACCCCGCAAACCCCGTTGAGCGTGGGGATCGCTTCCGCGTGGGGGAGTAATTGTCCCCAAAACGCCGTGTAGGCAGTGCATACGGGCGTCCTGCTTACTAATGTTGGGGAATGATGGCTTCTCTAATTCTTATCCTCGCGCTCATTGTCGGTGTGGCCGGCGTAGGTCTGCTCTATGTAGACACCAAGCGCCGCAAGGCAGGCGCTGAGGAAGCACTCCCTGCTCCGAGCTCGGCACCTGTGGCCGAGTCCGAGGCTGAGTTCGCGGTTAAGCCTGAAGCTGTACCGGAATCAGAGCCAGCGCTAGAGGTAGAGCCGGAGCCACATCCTGAATTAATTGAGCAACCTAAGTCCCAGGATGAGGTTCCTCCCGAGCCTTCGACAGAACCTGAATCCGAGCCCGAGCCCGAGCGCTCGCGCCCGCATCCGCACCTGCCCAGCCTGCCCGGTGCGGTGCGCCGTGAGAAGAAAAAGTGGGCAGAGCACAAGGGCTTCGAGTTCTTCAAGGAAGATAGCTACCTCGCGGAGGAATGGACGCGGGGTGCTGCCGCTAGTGGAGCTACACCGCGCGATATTGTCGTGGGCCATGCTTTTGGCCACGAGATTGTGCTGACGGATCTCGGAGGGGTGGGTGTCATGGCAGCACGCACGGGGGCTGCCTCCGATACGGTGGTGGACTTTCGGCGTGTGGAGATTGCAGAGGATTCTGGGAACTCAGGAAATGAGCCCTCTGCGGACTTGCTTCCGGTGCGCGAGTTGGCGGGCTTTGAGGTCTTTTCCACTGAGGTCGCGGTGGCGCAGCGCATGATTGATCAGCGCGTGCCCGTGGCCCTAGAGATGCTCCCCGCCGAGGTCACCGCGGTGTGGATGGAATCCGAGTGGGTGCTTGCGCAGACCACGAAGGCGGCGCGCAGCCCGCAGTGGGAGCAGATGTTGGCGCCTTTGGCCCTGCTTGGCGATGTCGCCCGCGTCCTCCCCCCGCGTTCTACCGCAGGCCACATCCTGCACGTCGATGACATGGATCCCACCCGCCTTATCCCGCCGCCGCCCGCCCCAGAGCCCACTGGCCCACGGCTGGTAGCTCCGCGCGGTGAGGAAGTATCGCAGCCGCCCATCCTGCGTCCGGAAGAGCCGCTGGAGCTGCCTAGTAGGGTGCGCAGTGATGCTCGGGGGGACATCGCCAAGCACACTGCCTTAGGCGCTGACGAGGTTGATGCCATTGCGGATGGGCGCGAGCATCCCCGGCCCGATGGATCCCGGGCGCGGCTGCCGCGCAAGCTGCCTAAGGGTTCCTCTATTTTCGGGGATGGCCGGCCGGAAGAATAGAATGCTATAAGGCAACGGTTTAGGACAATCACTTTCAAGGAGCGCATCACCATGAGTCTGGAACAGGGCAAGCAAGACCCGCAGGATCTGCAAGACAAGGCCCGGCTCGCGGAGCTGGTCAAGGAACTCGCCGTGGTTTATGGCAAGGTCACCTTGTCCTCCGGCAAGGAGGCGGACTACTACGTGGACCTGCGTCGCGCCACCTTGCAGCATGAGGCTTCGCGCCTTATCGGGCGCCTTTTGCGCAAGCTCACCGCCGATTGGGATTATGTCAGCGTTGGCGGACTGACCTTGGGCGCTGACCCGGTGGCAACCTCCGTCATGCATGCTGACGGGCGCCCTATCGATGCCTTTGTGGTGCGCAAAGAGGCCAAGAAGCACGGCATGCAGCGCCGTATCGAGGGCCCCAACGTGGTGGGTCAGAAGGTGCTGGTGGTCGAAGATACAACCACCACCGGCAATTCCCCGCTGACCGCGGTGGCTGCGTTGCGTGAGGCAGGCGCTGAGGTCGTGGGAGTGGCCACCGTGGTGGATCGTGCCACCGGCGCGGCTGATGTCATCGCGGCCGAGGGTCTGGAATACCGCTACCTGTTGGGGCTGGATGATCTTGGACTCGCCTAGGCAATCTGCCGGCGAACCGGATCCTGGCAAGGGCCCTACGGAGTGGAATGAGGGCAGGCACGGCGTCGGCCCTTGGGAGGGGCCGTGGCCGGATGACGAGCGCTTGGATCCGGAACTGCTCGAGCACGGCGATCATCGCAACGTGGTGGATGCCTACCGTTACTGGAAGCGCGAGGCTGTCACCCAGGACATCGACAAGCGCAGGCACCCGCTGCACATCGCCATCGAGAACTTCGAGAACGATTCCAACATTGGAACCGTGGTGCGCACGGCGAATGCCTTCGCCGTCGATACCGTCCACATCGTGGGCAGGCGGAGGTGGAATCGGCGCGGCGCGATGGTTACGGACCGCTATCAGCACCTGCGCCACCACGACACCGTGGCCGAGCTCATCGAGTGGGCGCAGGAGGAAGGGCTGACGGTGGTGGCGATTGACAATACCCCTGGAAGTGTTCCCCTGGAGACGGCGCAGCTGCCTAAGCGCTGCCTCTTGCTTTTTGGCCAGGAGGGCCCAGGCGTGACGCAGCAGGCGCAGGATGCGGCGCGAATGACCTGTTCAATTGCGCAATTTGGTTCGACGCGTTCCATCAATGCCGGGGTGGCCGCGGGCATTGCCATGCATGCGTGGATACGCCAGCATGCGGATCTTTCTCGTGCGTGGTGAATCCGCCTGCGGGCCTGATTACTATCCCTATAGGATATAGAAAAGATTCGCCGGGAAGAGTGATAATGACCTTGCAAAGTGGGGGAAGCACAGTGGAAGAAAAATGGGCACACCGCGCTGACCTTGCAGAGACGGCGATCAATGATCGCCACGCACGCGCGCTGTGGTCCCTGCCGCGTACCAACTTGGCAGTGGTGAGCTGGCCGCCCACGGGCAAGGAGAAGATCTTCGTGCACTGGCACTACTGGTGGCAGGCGCATTACCTGGATTGCCAGATTGATGCGGCGCTGCGCAACAACACCAAGCTGCGGCGACAGCGCATCAATGACACGGTTCGCGGTATCCGCATACGCAACTTGGGCAAGCTGAGCAATAATCGCTATTACGACGATAAGGCCTGGCTGGCTCTGGCGCTGGGCCGCATCAGGGGGCTGAAAAAGATCGCCCCGCCGAAGCGGCTGGCCTCGCTTGAGCGCAATATCTCCGAGGGCCGGGACGCGCAGCTGGGCGTGCTGCCCTGGCGCGAGGGCGAGACCTTCTTCAACGTGCCCTCCAACGGTCCCGGTGCCATCATGCTGGCGCGGGAGGGCAAGATTTCCCAGGCAAGGCACATCGTGGACTGGATCTATGATCACCTCCTCGATGATGAGGGCTTCATCATGGACGGCGTGCGCATGCGTATGAACGGCCCCGAGTTGGTCAAGAACATTCATCCCTATTGCCAGGGCGTGGTGCTCGGTGCCTGCCTGGAGATCGCGCTGGCCCTGCGGGAATCTGCAGGTCTGGGAGATCTCGAACGCATTGATACCGTCCAAGCCGCGGAGATGGCTACGGATACCATGCGCTACATCACCAATATCCGGGGTTTGGTACAGGCCATCGCCTCGGGCATGGCTACTCCTGCCGGGGTCATCAACTGGCCCACCGGGGACGGGGATGGTGGCTTGTTCAAGGGCATCCTCGTGCGCTACTTGGCGGATGTCGCGGTGCGCCTTCCCGCGGATTCGCCGGCGAACCGTGCCACGCGCAAGCTCGCCGCGCGGATGGTGGTGGCATCGGCGGAGTCGGTATGGGCCCACCGCCTTGAGGTGGATGGCCTGCCCATCTTCGGCTCGGATTGGACCACGGATGCCCGCCTGCCGCATAACTATGGCTTCGGGCCCACCACCATCGGGGAGAAGGTCGGCATCATCCGCGTTGCCGAGCGGGACCTCTCAGTGCAGCTTTCGGGCTGGATGTTGCTGGAGGCCTGTGCCCGCGTGGTCAAATAGGGTGCACCCGCGGTACTGCAGCAGCCTTGTCCGAGTGTGTTTGTTTCTGTCTGTATTTGTGGGATTAGACACGCCCTTTTTCAGCGCCACCCGCGCTACCGGCGCATATGGTTTCCGGCGAGTTTGTGAATAATCAAGTTCACAAAAATTGCCCGGCATGTTTGGCATAACACGGGCATACTGGGGACTTGGAAGCTTTTCCGCGCTACTCGCAAAGGACTTAAATCTCATGCCAATTGCAACCCCTGAGGTCTATAACCACATGCTCGATACCGCCAAGAAGGGCGGCTTCGCATTCCCAGCCATTAACTGTACTTCCTCCGAAACCATCAACGCCGCGCTGCGCGGTTTCGCCGAGGCCGAGTCCGATGGAATTATCCAGTTCTCCACCGGTGGCGCTGAGTTCGGCTCCGGTCTCTCGGTCAAGAACAAGGTTTATGGCGCCCAGGCGCTCGCGGCCTTCGCCTACGAGGCAGCTAAGCACTACGGCATCAACGTGGCCCTGCACACCGACCACTGCCAGAAGGAAGTTCTGGATGAGTACGTGCGCCCGCTGATCGCCATCTCCCAGGAGCGCGTTGACCGCGGCGAGCTCCCGCTGTTTCAGTCCCACATGTGGGACGGCTCGGCCATCCCGATCGACGAGAACCTCGTCATTGCCCAGGAGCTTTTGGAAAAGGCACATAACGCCAACATCATCCTCGAGGTCGAAATCGGCGTCGTCGGCGGCGAAGAGGACGGCGTTGAGGCCAAGCACGGCGCTAACCTCTATACCTCTGCTGAGGACTTTGAGAAGACCATCGATGCCCTGGGCACCGGCGAGAAGGGCCGCTACCTGCTGGCCGCCACCTTCGGCAACGTCCACGGCGTGTACAAGCCAGGCAACGTGCAGCTGCGCCCCGAGGTCCTCGATGAAGGCCAGAAGGTTGCCGCCAAGAAGTTGGGCCTCGAGCCCGGCTCCGAGCCCTTCGACTTTGTCTTCCACGGTGGCTCCGGCTCCGAGAAGGAAAAGATCGAGCAGGCTCTGCAGTACGGCGTGGTCAAGATGAACGTTGACACCGACACCCAGTACGCATTTACCAACCCCATCGCCCGCCACATGTTTGTTAACTATGACGGCGTGCTGAAGATTGACGGCGAGGTGGGCAACAAGAAGGCCTACGATCCTCGCTCCTACATGAAGAAGGCCGAGCAGTCCATGGCTGACCGCGTGGTCGAGGCCTGCAACGACCTGCACTCCGTGGGCAAGACCGTATCCAAGTAGAACTCGCCCTCCCGCGCAGCTTCATAGCCGTGCTGTCATGTCATCGAGACGTGGCGGTGCGGCTATCATTGTTTCTAAAAGCAGATACGGGAGGCTTCCGCGATTCAAAGGAAGTCCTTAAGCCAGCCAGTTTCCATTGAGGGCACCAGAAAAACATGAGCATGACTGATAAACCGCAGAGAATATCCACGCGCGAGCGCCTGCGAGTAGTAGATCAATCAGTCATGGCCCGGGTTAACCGGCTGCGTTCGCGCTCGGTTTATATCATCCAGGCCACCGTGGGTGCCGGCCTTGCTTACTGGGTGGCCCACGTGCTCTTTGGCCACTCCCAGCCCTTCTTTGCGCCCATCTCCGCGGTCATCATCCTGGGGCTCTCCGGCGGCGACCGCATGAAGAAGGCCCTGGAGATGTCTATCGGTGGCATCATCGGCGTCGCGGTGGGGGACATCCTCTTCGAGTTCGTGGGCCAAGGCCCCTTCCAAATCACGCTCATTGTGCTCGCGGGGCTCATCGTCGGCTCTTTCATCACCAAATCCCCGCTGGTTGCCAATCAGATTGTCTTTGGCTCCATCCTCATCGCCACCATCTTCCCGCCCACTGAGGGCATGGGTGGCTTGGACCGCGCGGTCGATGCCATGATCGGCTCGGCCATTGGAATTGTCACCATCGCCCTTATCCCCAATTCCCCCCTGAGCCAGGCGCGCAGGGAGATCTGCAAAGTCTTAGGCATGGCCTCCAGCGTGCTTTCCGACGTCTCCTATGGCCTCAGGAACGACGACCCCGAACTCATCGAGGACGCCCGGGATGCCGTGCGCGGGACCCAGAGCAACATCAACAGCATGCTCGATGCGGCGAAGTCCGGACGCGAGGCCGCCGAGGTCTCGCCCATCATGTGGGCCTCCAGGCGCAATATCCGCTCCCTAGAGCGCATCCTCGAACCCGTGGATAATGCGGTGCGCGGGGTAAGAGTGCTCTCGCGCCGCGCGATGGTCTTAAGCGAGGACCACGACGAAGTATCGAAGGCTCAGCTCGAGCTCATCGATTCCCTCTCGGACATCCTCCAAGAGCTCTCCGAGCTCTATAACCACAAGAACAAGGCCGACGTGGCGCACGAGATCCCCGAGATAGTGTCCAAGCTGCGCAAAGTCGGCGCGCGTGCCTCCATGGGAGTAGTCGAGGAACAAAGCCTCTCCGCCTACGCGATTTTGGCGCAGACGCGCTCCATCGTGGTGGACCTGCTCATGGTCTGCGGCATGTCGCGCGAGTCCGCCGTGGCCAGCCTCGTGCCAACTTCTGCGCACCCGGCCTTCCCCTCCGAGGTGTGGAGGCAACAAGAAGAACGCGAGGAGCGCTCCGAGCGCGAGTCGGGCGAAGGATAGAGACCTAACTTGCCCGATCATTCAGGATAGGCCGGGTGGCCGTGCTAGCGCACGGGGTAATTCTGGCTAGGCGGCCCGGCTGTGGATAACCGGGGTGGTGCGGGTGGGTTATCCACAGTTTCCTTACTGGGTGCGGGTTGGGGATTGTCGCGGCGGTGGGTGGTGGCTTAGCGTGGCGGTCAT
>NZ_DGRD01000029.1:0-30204 GCF_002390965.1 Corynebacterium sp. UBA4397 | reverse complement strand
CACACTTTTTGCTCCTTAGCCCTGTGTCTGGGTCCCGAGTTGGGCGGTTTTGGAGGGTTTTCACGGTAGATAGTGGCCAAAATTGGCCGGTAGCTTCTAGTCTTGAACGCGCCGGCCTAGTTCTCAGCGCCGCGGAAAGGCACAAGAAAGCCCTCGCCGCTCTGGCAAGGCTTCAAGCAGTGAAGGCAAGCGGGGGCGAGGGCTAGAGCGCGCTATTGCTTCTTAGCGGGCGCGGCGAGCGAGGTGCTCGGTGTCCACGATGAGGACGGACTTGCCCTCGAGGCGAATCCAGCCGCGGTGCGCGAATGTGGCCAAAGCCTTGTTCACGGTCTCGCGGGATGCTCCGACTAGCTGGGCAATCTCCTCTTGGGTGAGATCGTGGTTGACGCGCAGGGCGCCACCTTCCTGTGCGCCGAAGCGGTTAGCCAGCTGCAGCAGGGTCTTGGCCACGCGGCCGGGAACATCGGTGAAGATGAGGTCAGCGAGGTTGGCGTTGGTACGGCGCAGGCGGCGGGCAAGAACGCGCAGGAGCTGCTGGGCAATGGCCGGGTGATCAGAGACCCACTGCTTGAGCATCTCCGAGTTCATGGTCGCGGCCTGAATCTCCGTCACGCAGACGGCAGAGGAGGTGCGGGGGCCCGGATCGAAGATGGAGAGCTCTCCGAACATGTCTGAGGGGCCCATCACGGTGAGCAGGTTCTCGCGGCCATCCGGGGCATGCCGGGCGAGTTTAACCTTGCCCGAGATGATGATGTAGAGGCGGTCTCCGGGCTCACCCTCATCGAAGATGGTGGTCCCGCGTGGAAAACGCACGGTCTCCATCTGCTCGATGAGGTTCTGCACGGCTACGGGATCTACGCCTTGGAAGATTCCGGCGCGGGAAAGAATGTCCTGTACGCCTTCCACGTTTGACTCCTTGGTTTGACGATGTCGAAGTGACGGTGATATCAGCGAAGAATTGCGGAGATGACCGCGGTGGCGTTGATATCGATGGGGGGGGTATGGGCTAAGAGGCAGATGAGCCACTGTGCAACGCAACTCATACTACAGTGTAATTTGTCACTTTTCCTAGTACTCCGAAAAATTGTCACAGGAACTAATAAGTGCTAGGGAATGTGAGTCTGGAGGGTCCCTCAGTGATGGAGCACCGAGGCTTCCAACTTCTCCATCAACATGGCAAAGAGAGCGATGGCCAGTGGGACGAGTACTACCAATGGGATCATGATTGCCATCCTACTAAGCTGAATGCATGCCCCTTGCACCGCCCGAAGTTCGTGCCCCGCAGATCAACGCGGCGCTTGCCGCCGAGTACCCCGATGCGCATTGCGAACTTGATTTCCGCAGTCCACTTGAGCTTTTGGTGGCCACGGTTTTGTCGGCGCAATGCACCGATGCCCGTGTCAACAAGGTAACTCCGCGCCTTTTTGCGGCCTATCCCACGGCGGCAGACTACGCGGCTGCTCGGCCGAGCGACCTCGAGGACAACCTGCGCCCCTTGGGCTTCCAACGCGCGAAGTCGCGCCACCTCATCGGCATCGGGGAGAAGCTCATGGCGGATTATGGTGGTGAGGTTCCACGGGACGTCGCCAAGCTTGTGTCTTTGCCTGGGGTAGGGCGCAAGACCGCGCTCGTGGTGCGCGGGGACGCTTTCGGGCTGCCTGGGCTGACGGTCGATACCCACTTCAAGCGTTTGATGCACAGGCTGGAATTGAGCGCTGCAACGACGCCGCTCGCCATCGAGAAGGATATAGCCCGCCTCATTGAGGAATCGGAGTGGACCTTGTTTTCGCACCGCATCATCACTCACGGCCGTCGCGTCTGCCATGCGCGTTCGCCCGAGTGTGGCGCCTGCGTGATCTCCGGTTTATGCCCGGTAGGCGATAGGGTGGCGGCATGAGAAAGTACCTCTTTGCCACGGTGGTGGCCGCGCTGGTGATAGGAGTCATCGTGGTCATCGCCGCTGCCTCCTTGCTCAGCGGGCATTCCCAGCGCAGCGGTGAGAACCGCGAGCCAGCTCAGGGCAACGAGGCTTCGCCTAGCACTGGAGCGCTGGGCGGGGAAGACGGCGAGGTAGCGTCGCGCCCGGATTGCCCGGCCGGCCCCGTGGCAGGCGTGGACCTGGACTGCCTGGGCGGACAGGATTCGCTGCCGTCTGCGGATGAGGGCATCACCGTGGTCAATCTCTGGGCCTGGTGGTGCGAGCCCTGCCGCACGGAACTGCCCTTGCTGGAACAGGTGGCCAAGGCTCACACGGACTGGCAGGTCGTTGGCGTGCACGCCGACCGGGACGCCCGCAAGGGAGCTGCCTTCTTGAATGACCGTGGTATTGATCTTGCCAGCTACCAGGACTCCGATAACGCCTTCGCGGGCGAGCACGGACTGCCTGGCGTCATCCCCATCACGCTCGTGCTGGTGGATGGCCAGGTTAAGGGCACCTTCATTCAGCCTTTCGAGTCCGTGGAGGACATCGAATCCGCCGTGCAGGGGGCGCTGGAGTGACGCGGCTGCGCCCGGATTTGGCGCCTGCCTGGTTGCGGCCAGCCTTGGGGCTAGATACCGCAAAGCTGCAGCAATCCATTGGTAGCGACCGCACGCGCGTATTTGCCGGTCCCCTGCCGCGCCGTCGGCGCGAATCAGCGGTGCTGTTGCTGTGGAAAGGCCGCAGCTTTGCGGAGGCGGAGGTGCTTTTGACGCACCGTTCGCCCACCATGCGTGCGCACTCGGGGCAAATAGCCTTTCCCGGCGGTCGCAGGGACGCCGCGGATGCCACCCTCATCGATACCGCGCTGCGGGAAGCCGAGGAGGAAACCGGTCTCAATCGGGCCACCGTCACGCCCCTGGAGCTGTGGGAGGAAGTCAATATTCGTGCCACAGGCAACCCGGTGAGCACCGTGCAGGCCTACTGGCACTCACCGGAGAAGGTGTGGGCCGCCAGCTCGGAAGAAACCGATGACGTATTTTGCCTGCCTCTAGCGGAGCTCATTGACCCAGCTCACCGTACCCAGGTTGGCTTCAAGGAGTGGTCCGGCCCGGCCTTCTTTGCCCGCGGTTACGTGGTGTGGGGCTTCACAGCCGGGGTGCTGTCCACGCTCATCGCACATGCGGGGTGGGAAGAGGAGTGGGATAACAATTCGGTACTAGACCTGCGTGAGACTCTCCTTGCTTCCCGCAACAATGAGAAGATGGTCTAAATCGTTTCCCGTGTGAGAAAGTTTGTGTCCCCGTGACCCCTTGGCTTGTTGTAGACGCACTCATCGTCGTTGCCGTAGCGCTAGCGCTATTGAGCGGCTGGCGGCAGGGTGCAATCTCGGCGGTGCTTTCCTTGGCCGGCGTGGTCAGTGGATTGGTGCTGGGTGCTACCGCAGCGCCCTTTGCCATGCAGCTCACGGACCAGGTGGCGCTGCGTTTCCTGCTGGGAATCGGCGTGGTCGTGCTGCTTGTGGGGCTGGGCCAGCTCGTCGGCGCCAGTATCGGCGCCAACCTGCGGGATCGGATGAAGGCCCGTTCCTCCCAGCGCCTTGATTCCGGCATAGGTTCGGTCTTCCAGGTGCTGGCGGCGTTGCTGGTCATCTGGTTGGTTTCGCTGCCTTTGGCCTCCAACCTCGGCGGAAGTGCCGGCCAGGGCATGCGGGAATCGCGCATTCTGGGCGGGTTGAACCGCGTGGCGCCTGAGGCCTTGTCCGCGCTGCCCAACAAGGTGGCGGCCATGCTCAACGAGTCCGGGCTGCCCCCGCTGGTCTCGCCGTGGCAATCTGTCGGCGGTGCCGGGGATGTCGGGGTGCCCGATTCTGAAGTGGACAATCCTGAGCTCATCCAGGCGGTGCGGCCCTCGGTCATCCACGTGCTTGGCGACGCCGAAGTATGCTCCCGCCGTCTCATGGGCTCCGGCTTTGTCACGGCGGAGGACTATGTCATCACGAACGCCCACGTTGTCGCCGGAACAGAGCGCGTCCACCTCGATACGGTGGATGGCCTGCGTGAGGCCAAGGTGGTCTACTACAACCCCGACGTCGATGTGGCGGTGCTCTATAGCCCGAACCTCGGCATAGCGCCCCTTGAGTGGGCAAGTCAGCCCGCCCAGACCGGGGATGATGCCATTGTCCTAGGCTTCCCGCTTTCCGGACCTTTTGAGGCGGATATGGCGCGGGTGCGGGACCGCATCACCATCGCCGGGCCCGATATTTACTCCAGGGGCCGGGTCGAGCGTGATGCCTATACGGTGCGCGGATCCATCCGTCAGGGCAACTCTGGTGGCCCGATGATTAACGAGCAAGGCCAGGTCCTCGGCGTGGTATTCGGAGCCTCCGTCGATGATTCTCAGACCGGCTACGCGCTCAGCGCGGAAGAGGTCCAAGGCCATATCGGTGACGTGAACTCCCTGCGCAAACCCGCCGATACTGGCTCCTGCGTGGCAAACTAATCCTCCCCGCGAGCCGGGATGCCGCTGCGAGGAGGACAATGTTTATTCCGCGAGGCCGAGGTTCTCGCCGGTGCCAATCTCGATGTGCAAGCCAGGAACCGAATTGATGAGGTTCTTGGTGTAATCCTGCTGCGGGTTTTCAAAGACCTCATCGGAGGTGCCCTGCTCGACAACCTGTCCTTTCTTCATCACCACGATGTCATCCGCCGTTTGGCGCACGACCGCAAGGTCGTGGGTGATAAAGAGGTAGGAGAGCTCGAGGTCACGCTGCAGCTGGGCGAGCAGCTGGATGATCTGGTTCTGCACCAACACGTCCAGCGCGGACACGGCCTCGTCGAGGACGAGAACCTCAGGCTTTAGTGCCAGGGCGCGGGCGATGGCGATGCGCTGGCGCTGCCCGCCGGAGAGCTCGTTCGGGTAGCGGCGCATGGCCGAGCACGGCATGGACACCATATCGAGCAGCTCGGCCACCCGCTGCTCGCGCTCCTTGCGCGAGCCAACGCGGTGCAGGGCTAGCGGCTCCTCGATGCACTTGAAAATGGAGTACATGGGATCCAAGGAGCCGTAGGGGTTCTGGAAGACCACCTGCATCTTGCGGCGCAGATCGAAGAGCTGCTTGCGCGAGAGGTTAGAGGTGTCTTGGCCCTCGTAGGAAATGGTGCCGGAGGTGGGCTCAAGCAGGTTGAGAACCATGTTGGCCACGGTGGACTTGCCCGATCCGGACTCGCCCACCAGGGCCAAGGTGGTGCCGCGGTGGAGATCGAAGGAGACATCATCGACGGCCTTGAGGACCTTCTTCTCACCGCGCTGGCCGCGGATATCGAATTCCTTGCAGAGGTTTTTGACCGAGATGACGGTCTCTTGAGGCTTCTCGCCATCGGCGGTGGCGGCGACGTGCTTGGCAGTCTCGAGGCCAGCCTCGTGGGCGGCGCGGATGCGAGAGGACGCGAGGGAAGGGGCAGCAGTGACCAGCCGGCGGGTATAGGGGTGCTGGGGGTCGCGCAGGATCTCGCGCGAAGGGCCCGATTCCACGATGCGACCACGGTGCATGACAATGAGATGCTCGGCGCGCTCGGCAGCAAGACCGAGGTCGTGGGTAATAAAGAGCACGGCGTTGCCCAGCTCCGCAGTGAGGGTATCGAGGTGGTCCAGAATGGTCTTTTGGACCGTGACATCCAGAGCCGAGGTGGGCTCGTCGGCGATGAGCAGCTTGGGCCGCGCGGCTAGGCCCATGGCGATGAGCGCGCGCTGGCGCATGCCGCCGGAGAACTCGTGGGGGTATTGCTTGGCGCGACGCTCGGCGTCGGGAAGCCCGGCCTCCTCGAGCAACTCGACGACACGGTGATGATGCTCGCTGCCTTTGACCACGTGATTGGCGCGCAACGATTCATCGATCTGAGTGCCGATGCGCCACACCGGGTTGAGGTTGGACATGGGATCCTGGGGAACGAGGCCGATCCTATTGCCGCGCAGCGCCTCAAATTGCTTGTCATTGAAGTGCGTGATGTCCTGACCCTCGAAGAGGATGCGCCCGCCGGTAACGCGGCCGGTGCCGGGCAAAAGCCCGAGGATGGCCATGGCGGTGGTGGACTTGCCCGAGCCGGACTCGCCCACAATCGCCACGGATTGTCCCGGGTAGATGCTCAGGTCGACGCCGCGAACCGCCTCGACCACGCCGGTGGAGGTGGTGAAGGAGATCTTCACGTCCTGCATTTCCAGAAGTGGCTGATTCATTAGCGCTTCCTCGCTTTCGGATCGAGGGCGTCGCGGACGACGTCACCCATCAAGATGAAACTTAGGACAGTCAGGCCCAGGGCACCGGCAGGGTAGAAGAGCACGGCCGGATTGACGCGCAGCGAGGCCTGGGCATCAGAGATGTCGCCGCCCCAGGAGACGAAGGTGGAAGGCAGGCCAATGCCCAGGAAGGACAGCGTGGCCTCGGCGACGATGAAGGTACCCAGAGCCACCGTGGCATAGGAGATGATCGGGGCTGCGGCATTGGGCATGATGTGGCTGAAGAGGATGCGGCCGTCGGAAGCCCCGACGGAGCGGGCTGCCTGGACAAACTCCTCGTTCTTGATGGACATCACGGCGCCGCGGGTGATGCGGGCGATGGAAACCCAGCCAAAGAGCCCGAGGACGAGCACCACGGTGATAATCGTGCGATGCTCCTTGAACATCTGCATGACAACGATGGCAGCAAGAACCAGGGGAATGGCGAAGAAGATATCGGTGATGCGGGAAAGAACGGCATCGATCCAGCCGCCGAAGTAGCCCGCCAAGGCGCCGACGATGGAGCCGATGAGGACCACCAGGGCGGTGGCGAGGATGCCCACGGCGACGGACGCGCGTGCCCCGTAGATGACGCGGGCGTAGATGTCGCAGCCTTGGCGGTTAAAGCCAAAGGGGTGGCCGGACTCGGAAGGATCGAGCGACCTGGATAGCTCGCAGGAACGCGGATCGACGCTGGTGAACATCCCCGGGAAGAGTGCCAGCAATACCGCGACGAGGATCATCGCGGAGGCGACCCAAAAGAGGGGACGGCGGCGCAGGTAGCGCCACGCCTCACCCCATTGGGAGGAGGGGGCGGATTCATCCTTGACCGCGTCGACGGCTCCGAGGCCGCTCTCATCCGTGGTGGCGATGAAGTGTTCTTGGCCGGGGCGCAGGGTGGTGTTATCGAAGTTAGGCATAGCGAATCCTCGGATCGAGTACTGCATAGAGAAGGTCAACCAGCAGGTTGGCGATGATGTAGATGATCACCAGCACCGTGGTGAAGGAGACGATGGTCGTGGGCTCACCGCGCAGGATGGCCTGGTACATGGTGCCGCCGACGCCGTTGATGCCGAAGATGCCCTCGGTGACGATGGCGCCGGTCATCAACGTGCCCAGGTCGGCGCCGATGAAGGTCACCACGGGGATGAGTGAGTTACGCAGGACGTGGCGCACGATGACCGTGCGATTGCTCAGACCCTTGGCGCGGGCGGTGCGCACGTAATCGGCCCGAAGATTCTCGCTGATGGATTCCCTTGTGAGGCGGATGACATAGGCCAGGGACAGCGCGCCAAGGACTATCGCGGGCATGAGCAAGGACTTGAAACTCTCGTTGGCTCCGACGGTCACCGGCAGAAGGCCCCATTTAATTCCGACGAGGAACTGCAGGACGAAGCCGATGACGAAGGAAGGCACGGCGATGACGAGCAGGGAGGCCACCAGCACGGTGGAATCGAAGAAGCCGCCGCGGCGCATACCGGCGATGACGCCGAAGACGATGCCGAAGACCAGCTCGAAGCAGATGGCCATGAGCGCTAGCTTGACCGTCACGGGGAAGGCGTTCGCCATGACCTCTGTGACGGGGACTCCGGAGAAGGTGGTTCCGAAGTCGAGGAGGAAGATGCCCTTGATGTAGAGCAGGTACTGGAGGATGAAGGGTTTATCCAGATTGTATTCGGCTTCGATCCGGGCTCGTGCCGCCTCGGTCAGGCCGCGATCGCCGCCCAAGGCCTCGACTGGATCGCCCGGCATGAGGAAGACCAGCGCGTAGATGAGCAGGGTGGCCCCGAAGAACACCGGGATCATCTGGAGCACTCGGCGCCCGATATAGCGCAACATAAAGTAGTCCTTTTGGGTTTAGTAAGTGTGCAAAGTCCCAGCCACGACCGCAGGCTTTACGGAGAGAAAGCCCCGCCCTGCGCTGAAAGGCACGGGCGGGGCGATGTACTCGTTGCCCGCGGTGATGCTGGGTTTCTAGGAAACGAGTCGGTCTAGGACTTGGTGATCTCGTAGTAGACCGGCTGTGACTTCCACGAGAAAGTGACGTTGTCTACGGCCTCCGAGTAGCCGCCGGTGGCATTGGGGTACCACAGCGGGATGGAAGGCAGATCCTTGAAGAGGACGGCCTGGGCCTCGTTGTACTTTGCAGCTGCCTCATCCTGGCTGCCGGCGGTGGATGCTTCCTTGAGGAGCTGATCGAACTCCGGGTTGGAGTAGTCACCGTCGTTGGAGGAGCCGCCGGTGGCGTAGAGCGGGGCGAGGAAGTTACCCAGTGACGGGTAGTCTGCCTGCCAGCCGGTGCGGAATGCGGACTTGATGGTGCGGTTGGTGACATCATCGCGCAGGGACTTGAAGTCCGGGTACGGGGTGCCCACTGCCTCAATGCCCAGGGTGTTCTTGATGCCATTGGATACGGCGTCTACCCAGCTCTTGTGACCGCCGTCAGAGTTATAGGCAATCTCGAAGGAGGGCGAGGTCCACTCGTTGATCTCATCGGCCTGGGCCCACAGTTCCTTGGCTTTCTCCGGGTCATACTTGACCACGTCGTTGCCCTCGATGTTTGGGGAGAATCCAGGCAGAACCGGGGAGGTGAAGTCGGTGGCAGGGGTGCGTGTGTTCTTGAAGATGGTCCCGGTGATCTCCTCACGGTTGATGGCATGGGAGATTGCTTGGCGACGCAGCTTTCCTTCCTCGCCACCAAAGTGCTCCAGGTTTTCACCGATGGTGAAGGACTGGAAGCCGGCGTAGGGCTGGTTGATGGCGCGGTCACCGAGGTCTGCCTCGTAGACGTCGAAAGCAGCGTCGGGGACGGCCTCAAGGACGTCGAGGTTTCCGGCCAGCAGATCCGCGTAGGCCGCGTCCTGTCCGGCGTAGAAGACGAAGCGGATGCCGTCGTTGGCCGGCTTGCGGTCGCCTTTGTACTCCTCGTTGGGGACGATGGTGGCGTCCTGGTTGTGATTCCATTCGGCCAGCTTGTAAGGGCCGTTGCCAATAGGGTTCTGGCCGAAGGCGTCCATGTCATCGAAGGCGACCTCAGGCAGCGGGTAGAAGGCCGAGTAGCCCAGCTGCTGCGGGAAGTCAGCCTCTGGGGAGGAAAGCTCGATGGTGAAGGTCTTGTCATCGACCACCTTGAGTCCCTCGAGAGACTCGACGCTCTCCTTGTAGCCCTTGATGCCGCTGAAAAAGGAAGCGTTGAGCTGATCGTTGGCCACGGCGTAGTTCCACGCATCTACGAAGGACTTCGAGGTGACGGGCGTGCCATCGGAGAAAGTGCTGTCCTTGAGCTTGATGGTGAACATGGTGTTGTCATCATTGGGCTCGATCGACTCAGCGAGCTCTAGCTTGGTTTCGCCATCGGCGTCATAGTAGGCAAGGCCAGCGTAGATGGAATCAACGATTCTTCCGCCGCCGACCTCATTGGTGTTGGCCGGGATGAGCGGGTTCTGTGGCTCGGTGCCGTCGGCGAGAACGTAGTTCTCCCCGCCTCCTGCGGCTCGGGTGCTGGAATCGTTGCTGTCGCTGCTGCAGGCTGCGAGAGCAAGGGTCATGGATGCTGCCGAAAGTGCGGCAATCGTCTTCTTGATCGTCATGGGATGGGAGAGACCTCCGAAGTTGCACGAAAGATGGAAAACCTGTGATCTGGTTTACTGAAAAGCTACCTTGTGTTCGGTTACACACACAAGAGTTAACCTAACAAACCATACCTTTATTTCTATCACGCGATAGGTAGTAAACGTTAACCTGCGATTATTGCGGCCGTGACAGCAACTCCCTCCCCCTATGGGGGTAGGTCATATCATTCTAAGGGGAGCCTAAATGCGTCCCATCCAGCTGGCAATCGTTTGCGCAAACGTGACAGGGTTCTCCACATGCGGCAAGTTCTTGGAGTCGGGGATGGTGCTCGCAGTAAAAGTTCCCCGGACCCGCTTGGTGGCCCTTTTAATCACTGGTCGCCACAGCTTCTGATCGGCGTGCACGAAGAGCACTGGGCGGGTGACTGCAGTCTCTACCCATCCGAAGGGAACAACGGCAGTGCGCAGGCGATGATTCCACAGGATCCCACGGCCGACATTCCCGATTCTTGAGGCCTGAACGCGCAGCGAGAAGATCTTTTCCTTCTCGCTCTCCGGAAAATGCGTGGAGACATTGAGATCCAGATCGCGGCGATAGGCGGCCACGCTCAGCAAAGGATTGCGACGCACCAGCGTCTTGGGCAGACGGCATAGGAAAGCGCGTAGGGATACCCACCCAAAGTCCCAAGGGCGCGCTGCCACCGCGCGACGCAGATCAACTGGATGCGCCGAAGATATGGACACCAGCCCGCGAATGCGCTCTGGGTGGCTGGCGCTCAAGGCCCAGGCCACTGCCCCTCCCGAATCCGCCCCCACGAGGAAAGCGGAGCTGTGTCCCATGGCCTGAATCAGCCCGAAGATGTCTCCCACCGCCGTGCGGATGTCTTGGCCGGCCTCCACCGGCGGCTTATCGGACATGCCGAAGCCTCGCATATCCACGGCGGCGACATGGAATCCACGCTGGGCAAGAGGGGCTATCACCTTCTGGAAATCAAACCAGCCGCCAAAGGAGCCGTGGATGAGGACGACGAGCGGATCGGATTTGTCCCCTGCCGTCGCGGCATGCAGGCGCAGACCGCGAGTGTGGAAGAACTCGTGCTCGAAGGGGCCGTCGAGTTCGACTACGGAGGGGGAAAGCGGCAGGTGGGTCATGGAGAACCTTTCTACATTGCCCGTGCCAGGCGACGCCCGCGGACGGTGAATAGTATTAGCGCGATAGAAAAACCGCTCGGGCGAAAAAGAGCGCCGAGCGGGGGATAGGGAGAGTGTGATAAAGAGGGAGGCTTTTCTAGAGAGCTAACACCTTGTGAAGGGGAGAGAGGGCTTAGGTGAAAAGTCCGCTGCCCTTGTTTAGGGACTTCGCGGCCTTGCCCGGAACCAGGTTCTTTAGCTCCTTGGTTGACTCTATGGTCTTCTCCGGCATCCTTATCTGCTTGACCTTCTTGAAACCGACGAAGGCCACGATGGCTGCGAGGACGATCATCAAAAGGAAGACAATGAGGAATGCGGCCCAGCGGTCAAGCCACACGCTCAGCAGCTCGGCGAGGAAGAAGAAGAAGAAGAAAGAACTGTAGAGCGCAACGGTGCCAGCGACGCCGAAAAGCCCCGCGCCGATGCCGCCCTTCTTTGCCGAGACTGCCAGCTCTGTCTTGGCCAGTTCTACCTCGGAGCGCACCAGTTGCGACATTTGCTCGGTGGCGTTTGATACCAGTTGCCCAATGGATGCCTCACCGGTTTTTGAGGTATCCGAATCGCTTAAGGGGATCGAGTTAACCTTCGGAGCGAATTGCTCGGACCCGTCAGTGAATAATCCTTCTTTGCTCACGGTAAAAAACTCCTAGCGTCGATACAAAATCTTTTTACGGTCATACTAATGAACTTTATTCGCTCCACGAAGGCGCGACTCTCACGTGAACCTACACAGCTATCATATAGGTTATGCCAGATTCTGATCCCTTGTCCCCGCTTTTGGAGCTACCGGGGGTCGAAGCCGCCGCAGCTGCCGCGGTGGAAAGCATCTCCCGCGCCCACCGCCGCCCAGCAGGATTGCGCAAGTTTGAGCTCATCTCCTCTGAATCGCTCATGCGGGGCGCGCGCTCGAGCGTCTCCATCTCCGGCGCGGTCATTCCTCCTGCCCCGGCCCCGGAGGACGTGGAGCACGGCCCTCTGGCCGAAGCCATCAGCGCCTATTCCTTGCTTGCCCCGCCCCTGCAAGAGAGCACCGTCCGCACCTTTGCGCGCGCCCCTTTGCAGGTGCTGGCGCGAATCGACGTCGCCGCAGGGGGCCACGGCATCCCTCAGTCCGGTGCTGCCCGCCTGCAGTCCCTGGCGCGCCTCATAACTCATGGCAGCGGGGTAGCCTTCGATAGGCTGCTGCCGGTAGTAGTGCAGGCAGAGATCGCCGCGGGGGGTTTCTTTGGTCCTCGCAGTGGGCTTGTCGCTCAGGTTGCAGGTAGGGTGGCCGCGATTCACACCGGTCTTGACCCGCGCGGTTTCGCCGTACCGGAGGGCTATCTCAACCGGCACCGCGAGCGCTATCACACGCTTCTCGCGGACTTTTTTGAGCAACCTGGCCCGCTTTTAGAGATGCTCCTTGCAGCTTGGAAGGCCGGGGGCGAGGAAGCCGACGCGATTGCGCGCGCCGTTTAGGCGGAGTGCTTGGGGTTGAGAAAACCCGTGGGGTGCTGCGCCAGCCATATGCCGGCCGCGACGATTGCTGCCGCGCCCGCGACCACGGAGGCCCCGATGCCAACTTCTTTGGCGCCCGGCATGCTCAGCAGCGGCACCGGATCCTTGAAGGTGCGGATATCCCAGCCTTGATCGAGCGCGTGCTTCTTCATGCCACGATCGGGATTGACGGCCACGGGGTGGCCCACTAGTTCCAGCATAGGAATGTCCGTGGCGGAATCGGAATAAGCATAGGATGCGGCCAAGTCGATGTTGTCCTCGGCTGCAATCTCGCTCAGTGCCGCCGCCTTAGCCGGCCCCTTGCAATAGTGCAGGATCTTGCCGGTGAACTCACCGTTGTCCTCCTCCAGCCGTGTGGCTACTACGCGCTCTATGCCGAGTTCGTGCGCGATGAGCTCAACAAGCACGGATGCCGAGGCGGAGACAATAACAACCTCGTGGCCGGCCGCGCGGTGACGGGAAATCAGCTCCCGCGCCTCAGCGTAGATCGCCGGCGTGACCACGTTGTGCATGGTCTCCCGCGCGATATCGCGCACCTCTGCGACTTTCCATCCAGCCACCATGGTTGCCAATTGATCCCGGGTGGCATCCATCTGCTCGCTCGACTGGCCTGCGAACATGTAGCTGGCCTTGGCCAGTGACATGTGGAGGGCCTCGGCCGGAGTGATAAGTCCGTTGGCCAAGAACTCGCGCCCGAATGCAAAGGCCGAGGAGGTGGCGATGATCGTCTTGTCCAGGTCAAAAAACGCCGCCACCTTGCCGGTGCTTGCGCCACTGCGGCGCGCACTCGCAGCCTGCGGCGAAAGGTGGTGTGGGGTCATTGCCTGCCTAATCTCAGTTAAGTCTCGGCCTTGAAGGCAGAGATGACGGTGATGCTGATGATAAAGAAGTTACGGATGTGAAAAGAATAGCCCACCGCACTGACGCTGTCACTACCGTTTTTGCTTTCCCATTCTTCTTGTCGTGCTTTTCCGAACTTTGGTTACGCCTCGCCCTTGTTCTTTCTTGTTGTCCTTAGTTGACAAGCGTGTCATAATGAACGTGCAAGGCCCCGATATACTGTGTGGCCTGCCCCGGTTCTCTCCCCCGAGACCGGGTTACTGACGGCCCGCGCACACCCCCCCGAGGCGCGGGTCGTCACCTATATCTAGGTACTGACCTTTTTGAGTCCTGATCTTTTTGAGCGCCGAGCCTTTTTCAGCACTTAGCTGAGGGTTGTCCACAGAAGGTAGTTGTCGCAACCACAAAGTCATGGCTGTATGCGTTCGTTGGCTATATGTATCCACAGCCTCCGACGCACTCTCTAGTCTTGGGATTTGTTCCGCGGCAGGCTTAAGTCCATGAGCAAAAATCACCAGAGGCGCGCGGCCCAAGGCGGAGTGAATGCCAGTACTAGGGAAGTCCTTTCTGCTGCCCGCGGAGGACACCATGGCTATATCCTCGTGGCCATCGCCGACCCCATTCTGCGTTCTGAGGCGGTGCATGCCGCCGCGGCAACAAGCCTGGAGGTAGTCCAAGCCGAAGATCCCCGAGACATCATGCGGCTGAGTTCCTCCGCGACGGCAATCCTGGCAGATGCGCTGACCGCTCCCACGCTCGCCGGAGCGGATAGATCGGCTTTAAGCCGAGCAGGCGGCCATACGCCAGTGGTCTTTTTTATGGCTGCGGATCCCGGGCCCATCAACTACGAGGCGGCGCTGAAGTGCCGTGCGCGCCAGGCATTCATTCTTCCCGCAGAATCCACCATGCTCCTGGGTGCTCTCGGAGCCGTAGTGGAGCAATCCACGCAACGCGGTGCGCGCAGCAGCCCCGCACGCGGGGGCTGCATCGCAGTTGCCGGGACTGCCGGGGGAGTGGGGACGTCGACCTTCGCGGTGGCTCTGGCTCGTACCGTCGGCGAGGCTCTGCTCGTTGACGCGGACCCGCGCTCTGGGGGCCTTGATTTGCTGCTCGGGATCGAATCCGTGCCGGGGGCACGCTGGCCGGAGCTGAACTTCGGTGATGGCAACATTGACGCCAACGATCTTAAGCGCGCGCTGCCTGCCACCTCCGATGGAATCGCGGTGCTCTCCCAGGCACGGTCCACAGTGGCAGACTCTTTCCAGCTCAAGCCCGCTGTCGTAGACGGGATTATCAAGGCCATGCACTCCGATCCCGGCTTCATCATCGTTGACTGCCCGGTCGATGCCATCCCCCAGGACTGCCACCACACCGTGTTGATCACCGCGGCTGAGGTGCGCTCGGCAGCGGTGGCGCAACAAGCGGTGCTGCGTCTGAGCTCCTCCCGGATTCCATACAGCCTTGTGCTGCGCCACCGCCAGTGGTCGGGGCTGGACCGAGAGGACGTCGAAAAGCTCGTGCACTGCCCAGTGAGCGCGGAAGTGCCCACCATCAAGGGGCTGATGCGGCACGTGGAAACTAGCGGATTGCCCACGCGGCTTCCCGGAGCATTGACCAAGGCAGCCGAAGCTGTCCTCGCGGAGGCAGAGGGCGGGCGAGCACAATGAGCGACATCCTGGACAAGATGCAACACCTCCTTGCAGCTCAGCCGGAGCTCGCCGTCGATCCCGCAGCGCTGGCACGGCGAATTCGTGCCGAGGCTGGGGTCATCAGTGACGTCGATGTCCTCGAGTTGCTGCGCCGTTTGCGCCAAGATTCTATGGGCCTGGGAAGGCTCGAAAGCATGGTCACGCAGCCTGGGGTCACGGACGTTGTTGTCAATGGGCCCGACAAGGTTTTTATGGACAGGGGCTACGGGCTGGAAGAACTCGACTCACCTTTTGGCAGCGATGCGGAGGTTCGCCAGCTAGCCACCCGCCTTGCCGCCGCGTGCGGAACCCGGCTTGATGATGCACAGCCTTTCGCGGACGGGCGCATCCGTCGCGCCGATGGCACGAGTTTGCGCCTGCACGCTTTGCTGTCACCACCCGCCGTCGACGGTACGTGCATCAGCCTGCGGATCCTAAATCAAGCACAGACGTCTGTGCAGCAGTTGGTGGGCAACCGCACTGTTGCCCCGGAAGCCGCAGACGTGCTCGAGAAGATCGTGAAGAAACGGGTTTCCTTCATCGTCGTGGGCGGAACTGGCTCGGGAAAGACAACTCTGGTCGCCGCACTCCTGGGCTTGGTGTCGGTGAAGGAGAGAATCCTCATCATCGAAGACACCTCGGAGCTGGCGCCGATGCACCCGCATTGCGTGAGCCTGGTTTCCCGGCGCGCCAACGCCGAGGGGGCGGGAGAGATAACCATGGCGCAGCTGCTGCGCCAGGCATTGCGAATGCGCCCAGACCGCATCGTGGTCGGGGAGATTCGCGGGGCCGAGGTAGTGGACTTGCTTGCGGCGCTTAATACTGGCCACGACGGTGGGGCAGGAACACTGCATGCAAATTCACTAGCGGAAGTGCCCGCGCGGATGGAGGCGCTTGCCGCATTGGGAGGTATGGGCCGTCAAGCGTTGCATTCGCAGCTATCAGCAGCTGTTCATGTGGTGCTTGTCATGGAACGGCGACCTGAAGGTAGGAGGCTAGCGCACATCGGTGTGCTCGAGGGAAACCCGGTTGTCCCGCGCATCATCTGGAGTCTGGATTCCGGCAAGTCTGAAGGCTACCCGCAGTTTCTTGACTCTCTGGGGGACAAGTCTGACGGGAAGATAGGGGTGTCACCATGAACCTTGAAATCTATACCGCAATGCTGCTCATCGCCGCGGCGCTGTGTTGTGTGGATCCCCGTGTGAGTGGTCGCGTGCAGCTAAAACAGAAGTCACGACCTGCGGCGAGGATAGTGATCACTAGTGCTGTTGTCGCCGGAATGGTGGTGTTTTATCTGTTCGGAAGACTGAGCGCAGCACTAGCGGCTATCGCGATTAGCTCCTGTATCGTCTGGACAATCAAGAGCTCTCTGCGCTCACGTCAGAATAAGCGCGCGCAGGAGGCAATGGCGGCGTTTCTGGGGGTTGTCACGGCTGATCTGCGCGCCGGGGCCACTGTGCCGCGGGCACTGAATCGCGGAGTGGAAGCCCTCCCCGGCAATGCGCCAACAGAGTTTGCGCAGATACTGCATTCGGCGGCCGTCTTGGCCCACAACGGTGCCTCGCCGCATGTGGCACTGCATGAGGCCACGCACCCGGAATTGCTGCGCTTGGCGTATATGGTGGGACTCGCGCACACTCATGGAATTGCGTTGGCTCCGCTGCTGGAGCAGGCCCACAACAGGATCGACGCTCAGCGCCGGCACGTACAGGCCACTGCCGCGAGCCTGCAGGGCCCACAGGCCACGTCCATTGTCTTGGCCTGCCTGCCGCTTGCGGGCATAGCCATGGGCGGGGCAATGGGTGCTAACTCCTTGTCGTTTCTCCTCGGCGGTGGGCTCGGCGGGGCGCTACTTGTGGGTGGCGTAGTGCTCTTGTGCAGCGGCTTCATGTGGTCGCGCACCATCATTGACAAGGCAAGCCCATGTTAAGCCTGCTGCTTCTCGCCGCGGCCCTGCTTGTCCCTGCTGCGCCCGCCGCAGTCCGAGTAGCCCCACGAAGAGAACCCAAGTCGGCGCGGGACGGGCCTCATCGCCGTAGCGCACTGGTGCACAGAGTGCGCAATCGCGTGCAGGAGCTGCGCGGGACTCGGGGGGATCCGCTTGCCGCCGCAGCCGATATAGAACTCTTCGCTGCGTGCATTAACTCAGGGCTGTCTACCAGGCAGGCCGCGGTGGCTCTAACGCGGGTCTCAGGGCCTGCCACCGTCTCCGCGTGGAACCGCTTAGCGGCTTTGCTCGGGGTGGGCGTGGACGTGTCCTCCGCTTGGGCACACATGCGCGAGGAGCCCTACTTGGGCGCGCTTGCCAGCCTGGTGGTCATGTCGGATCATTCCGGTGCCGCTATTACTGCAGGCTGCCAGAGAATCATCGCCACCCTGCGCGCCGAAGCAACGGCTCACGCCACTGCGGCAGCCGAGCGCGCAGGAGTGTTCATCGCCTTCCCGTTGGCAGTGTGCTTCCTGCCAGCCTTCATCGTTCTAGGACTGGTACCGGTTGTCATCAGCCTTGGTGCCGAGCTCTTCTGACCTAAACCACACAACAAAACACTTCATTTGAAAGGGAACAACATGTTCATCACAACCATCACCAAAATCAAGCAGGAACTCAGCAATGACCGCGGGATGTCGACCATCGAGTACGCCATGGGGTCTTTGGCGGCGGCAGCACTTGCCGCGGTGCTGTACGCCGTCATCAACGGTGGCGGCGTCGTCGATGCCATCGAATCAATCATCACCGATGCTCTGTCTAAAACGCCGAGTTAGATAATGAAAAAGATCGCAGGTGATGCCGGCTCCGTGACGGTGGAAGCCGCTCTGGCCTTGAGCTCGCTCGTCATCGTTGCCGCCGGCATCATCGGCGGGGTATCAACCATGGCGGCGTACATCGCCGCCGTCGATATCGCTGGGGCGGCAGCGCGTTCCCACGCACTCGGCGTGCCCTATCAGCCCGCCGATAGCGACGTTTCCATAGGCGTGGTGGAATCCGGCGGGCTAGTCACAGTCGAGGTCACCGTGCCAGCGGCGCTCATGGATATGCGCGCCACCGCTATCTTTCCAGCGGAGGTCGGCGCGGCATGAAGGTACTACGAAGGGATCAGGGCTATGCCACGGTGGTTTCCGTTGGTATCATCTTGGCAGTTGTCTCACTGCTCTTCGTCGTGCTCTTGGCGGCCTCCCGCGTTGCCGCGCGTCACGAGGCCCAGCAGGCCGCAGATCTGGCGGCGGTGGCGGCGGCATGGGAACTGGCCCTGGGGCGCCCAGCATGCGAGAAAGCAGAGCATGTGGCGGTGCTTAACGACGCCACGGTGCGTGAATGCACTCAAGAGGGCCGTGACGTTGTAGTCATGACGGCAGTACGCGGGAGCGTTGCCAGCGCCCGCGCCGGCCCGGTCTAGCTTTCTTCCGCACTGGGTTGGGGGTGGCCTTGTGTCATGGAGACTAGGGCCCCTAGCAACGTGATGGCTCCGGCCTTGTCCAAGGGATTATTGCCGTTTCCGCACTTGGGGGATTGCACGCAGGAGGGGCAGCCGGACTCGCAGGGGCAGGAGCGAACGGCGTCGAAAGTCGCCGCAATCCACTCGGGGAAGCGCCGAAAACCTTCGTCGGCGAATCCCGCCCCGCCAGGGTGCCCGTCATAGACAAAAACGGTGGGCAGTTGAGTATCGGCATGCAGGGCGGTGGAGACTCCGCCGATGTCCCAGCGGTCACAGGTGGCAATGAGTGGCAACAGGCCAATTGCCGCGTGTTCTGCGGCATGCAGAGTGCCCGGGGTGTCTGCGGCGCTGATGCCCATGGCGGTTAATGCCGAGGGGTCTATCGTATAGGCCACCGCGCGGGTCTGCAGGCGCTGTTCCGGCATGTCCAGCGGGATATCCTCGCCCACAGTGCCATCGGGAAGCCGCACTTGGTAGCCGGTGACTTGATCCGTGACCTCCACATCGACGCTGGCCACCCATAGACCAGGGGAGTAGTTCACCAGGGAATCTGCCTCACGCAGTATGCGAATGTCCGTGGCCGAGCGGGCAGTGGTGGTGTACTCGGGGCTAGCGGGCCGGGCTAGGGCCATGTAGTCGCTCCAGAGGAGATCTTCAATGACATAGGAATTGCCTTGGTGCAGGTAGACCGCGCCGGGATGAACTTGGCCGGCGGCGCGGGCGGCGTCGATTGTCCCTAGCAGGCGTCCATCCGAGGCATCGACGATCATGACCTCTTGACCGGAGCCACCGCGCAGGGTCACGGCTGAATGGGAGGTCTCCGGGGTGAGCTCTGAATCCAGCTGCGGGACGGCGAACCAGCCACGCTCGCGGTGGCGCACCAACCCTTGTTGCTCGAGGGTGTGGATAACCTCCTCAGCGCCAAACGCGGCTATCTCAGCATCGCGCAACGGCAGCTCAACGGCTGCGCAGTAGATGTGTCCGTAGAGGATATGAGGGTTGCTCGGATCGAATACGCTGGCCTCAACGGGCTTGCCTAGTAGGGCTTCCGGGTGGTGGACCAGGTAGGTGTCCATTGGCTCGTCGCGGGCAACGAGCACCACGAGCGAGCCCTGCCCGCGGCGGCCCGCACGCCCTGCCTGCTGCCAAAAACTGGCCACGGTACCGGGAAAGCCCGCGGTGACCACGGCATCGAGGCCGCCCACGTCAATGCCAAGCTCCAACGCTGAGGTGGTGGCGACTCCCAAGAGCGCGCCCTCATCCAAGCGGCGTTCCAACTCGCGCCGATCCTCTGCCAGGTAGCCGGCGCGGTAGGCCGCGATGCGCTGCGCGAAATCGGGGCGCGCGAAGGACCCCGATAGTTCCTCAGCAGCACGCATGGCCACGATCTCAGCCGAGCGCCGCGAGCGGACAAAAGTCAGGGTGCGCGCACCCTCGGCCACCAAGCCTGCCATCATGCTGGCCGCCTCGGTGGTGGCGGCGCGGCGCACGGGGGCACCGTTTTCTCCTTCGGCACCCTCGATGAATCCGGGCTCCCAGAGGGCTACAGTGCGCGCGCCAGTGGGGGCGGTATCTTCCGTGATTTCCACGATGGACTCGGCAGTGCGTCCGGTGAGCCGCTGCGTATGTAGCGCCGGGTCTTTCATGGTGGCCGAGGCCGCGATGATGACTGGGCGGGAACCATAGTGCTCGCACAGGCGCAGCAAGCGGCGCAGGACCAAGGCGACGTTGGCGCCGAAGACACCACGGTAGGAGTGGCACTCGTCGATGACAATGAAGCGCAGGTGCCGCAAGAAACGCGCCCAGCGTGGGTGTGCGGCAAGCACAGACATGTGCACCATGTCGGGGTTGCTAAAGACAAAGCGCGAGGATTCCCGGATACCGGCGCGTGATTCCTGTGGTGTATCGCCGTCATAGGGAGCGGGAAAGATGGACTTGAGTTCTGGGATGGCGCGGCTGAAACCTAGCGCCGAATGCAGCTGATCCGAGCCCAGCGCCTTGGTGGGGGTCAGGTACAGGGCGCAGGCGGTCGGCTCTTGTGCCAGCCTCGACAAGATGGGCAGCTGGTACCCCAAGGACTTGCCGGAGGAGGTTCCCGTGGCGATGACGCAGTCTTGGCCGGCCCATGCGGACTCGGCCACGCGCACTTGATGTTGAAAAAGCGATGTGATTTCGCTCTCTTTGAGAAAGTTTTTCAACCCAGGGAGGACCCACTCCGGCCACGGGCCATATTGGGCCTTCTTGGGCGGGAGTACTGTGCTATATGTGCAGGTAGACTCCGAAATTCGGCGCTGGAGAAACTCCATTAATTCTGTGCCGAAAGGGTGGGAAGAACTCACGGCGGTTACCCCCTTTAGCGTTTTTATTTGGGATTAGACTATCGCGCACGGCCTAAACGTGTCACACTGTCCGTGGCCGATGTTTTCTTGGCGCAGTGTTTTATTAAGGTGCTGGCGAAGATCCATTTACCGCCGAGCGCCCACCTCATGGGGGTTCGCAGATCCATATCAAGACAAGAGGTTTTAAAACCATGGCACAAGGAACCGTTAAGTGGTTTAACGCAGAAAAGGGTTACGGCTTTATTGCGCCGAACGACGGCTCTGCTGACGTATTCGTTCACTACTCCGAGATCAAGGGTTCGGGCTTCCGTTCCCTCGAGGAGAACCAGGCAGTGTCCTACGAAGTAGGAGACGGCCCCAAGGGACCGCAGGCTCAGGACGTTCACGCCCTTTAATTCAGAGCTTTTAATCTCCTGTACCTTTCGAGGTACGGGAGATTTCGCGTTTTCGCCTTAATGCTGAGCTATAGCCCGGATCTTCCTGGCAGCTTAGGGCGTCTCGGCGTAGCCACGGCGGGTATCCCACCACTCCAGCAAGGCGTTCTGCCCGCGCTGCATGCCGAAGCCGATGATGACGGCGGCGATGATGCTGATGACCATCGCCAGGGCGGGGGAATCAGAAAAGGCCATGCCGCCCACGTAGCCGATGGCGAGTGCCTGCGCGGCCCAGATGGCAACGCCGATGGCGTCGAAGAAGAAGAACAGCGGCCACGGGTAGCGCATGGAGCCCAAGAGGATGGTCATAAACAGGCGCGCCGAGGGGATGAAGCGGGCGATGATGATCGCCGCACCGCCGCCGCGACGCATGTTGCGCTTGACCCAGGCTAGGCCCTCGTAGGCGCGGGATCCCTTCTGTACGCGGTTGACCAGCCCCATGAGGCGGGTTCCCAGCAGGAAGCAGAGGTTATCGCCCATAATGGCGGCGACGACTGCCACGAAAAACATGGTGGGAACGTGCGGGATTCCTTGTGATCCTGACCAAGCCCCCACCATGTTGAGGGGGATCTCGGAGGGGAGCACGGGGAAGAAGCAGTCAAAGAAGATGAGGGTGCCTACTAGGGGGTATACCCAATGTGTCAGCATGACAGCTTCGATCCATGCTGTGATCGATGCGATCATAATTCCTCCGCGGGACGTGCGAACTTCGTGTTAGAGTGCCCAACAATGCACTACCGCGCATTATTGGTTGGGGCCATCAAGGCGCCAAGTATAGACCCGCCTGATGGAGGGGTGCGCAGCGAGACATAATAATACTGCCTTAGTCGTTACTGACTAAGGCGATGTACAAGTATCTGTGTACGCTATTGACAATTGTATCCTCGGCACAGGAAGCGGAGGACGCTGATTTTTTAGTTCGAGTCCTCGAAAGGGATGAAGTCGAAGTGGCAGAAGCAGCCGGTCAGGGAAAGACCCTGGTCATCGTCGAGTCGGCGACAAAGGCGAAGAAGATCCAGCCATATTTAGGCGACAAGTACATTGTGGAAGCCTCGGTTGGTCACATTCGCGATCTGCCACGCGGCGCCGCTGACGTGCCCGCGAAGTACAAGAAAGAGCCGTGGGCGCGTCTCGGCGTCAACCCTGAGGACAACTTCACCCCGCTCTACGTCATCAGCCAGGACAAGAAGAAGAAGGTCGCGGACCTTAAGGCCAAGCTCAAGCAGTGCGACCAGCTTTATCTCGCAACAGACCCTGACCGCGAGGGGGAGGCCATTGCCTGGCACCTGCTCGAGGTACTAAAGCCCAAGGTGCCGGTGCGGCGCATGGTCTTCAACGAGATCACCAAGTCAGCCATCATCGATGCTGCGAATAACACCCGCGAGCTCGATGAAAACCTCATCGACGCCCAAGAAACGCGTCGCATCCTCGACCGCCTCTACGGCTACGAGGTATCCCCGGTGCTGTGGAAGAAAGTCATGCCTCGCCTGTCTGCCGGGCGCGTGCAGTCGGTGGCTACTCGCGTCATCGTTGAGCGCGAGCGCGAGCGCATGGCTTTCATTGCCGCGGAGTATTGGGATCTTTCCGCCACGCTGCGCACGCAGTCCCAAGGCGGAGATAATCCTTCCACCTTCAACGCTCGTTTGAGCTCCATCGACGGCAAGCGCGTGGCTGTGGGCCGCGACTTCGATGACCGGGGGAAGGTGAAGAAGGGCGAGGAAGTCGTCGTCCTCAAGCAGGAGCAGGCCCAGGCCCTCGCGCAAGGGCTTTCAGGCTCCCACATGAACGTGGCCGGGGTGGAGCATAAGCCCTATACCCGCAAGCCTTATCCGCCGTTTATGACCTCGACGCTGCAGCAGGAGGCGGGGCGCCGGCTGCACTTTACTTCTGAGCGCACCATGCGCATCGCGCAGCGTCTGTATGAAAACGGCCACATTACTTATATGCGTACGGACTCGACCTCGCTGTCGAAGCAGGGCCTCGACGCCGCGCGCAACGCCGCCACCACCATCTATGGTTCGGAATACGTGGCAGATTCTCCGCGCATTTATGACCGCAAGGTAAAGAACTCCCAGGAGGCGCACGAGGCCATCCGCCCCGCGGGCGAGACCTTTGCCACCCCCGGCCAGCTGGCCGGAAGGCTCGATACGGAGGAGTTCAAGCTCTACGATCTCATCTGGAAGCGCACCGTGGCCTGCCAGATGACGGACGCCAAGGGCACCTCCATGAAGGTCACCGTGGCCGGGCTGTCTACCTCAGGCGAGGAGGTCGAGTTCTCCGCCACCGGGCGTACCATTACTTTCCCCGGATTCCTCAAAGCTTACGAAGACGCCGATACGGGGTCCAAGAAGGCGAAAGACGGCAAGGACGCAGAGACTCGTCTGCCGCACCTGGAGGAGGGCGAGAGCCTTAACGCTGAGCATGTCACTGCGGACGGACACTCCACCAACCCGCCGGCGCGCTATACGGAAGCCAGCCTGGTTAAGAAGATGGAGGAGCTGGGCATCGGACGCCCTTCGACCTATGCCTCCATCATCAAGACCATTCAGGACCGCGGCTATGTGCTCTCTCGCGGCAATGCCTTGGTTCCCTCGTGGGTGGCTTTCGCCGTCATCGGATTGTTGGAGGGCAGCTTCACGGAGCTGGTGGACTATGACTTCACCTCCTCAATGGAAGATGAGCTCGATTCCATCGCCGGGGGCAATGAGGACGGCACGAGCTGGCTCAAGGACTTCTACTTCGGTAACGCCGAAGCCAAGGACGAGAAGGCGGCGTCTATTGCCCGCCACGGCGGCCTGAAGTCCCTCATCGACATCAACCTTGAGGCTATCGATGCGCGCAAGGTGAACTCGCTCAAGCTCTACACCGACTCGCAGGGCCGCGACGTATTCGTGCGCGTGGGCCGCTACGGGCCCTATATCGAGCGTCTGGTGGGCCACAATAAGGAGACCGGTGAGCCCGAGTATCAGCGGGCGAATCTCTCCGAGACCACCACGCCCGACGAGCTCAACGAGGCATTCGCCGAGAAGCTTTTTGCCACCCCGCAGGGCGGGCGCGAGCTAGGCACCAACCCGGACAACGGCCGCACCATCGTGGCCAAAGAAGGCCGCTTTGGCCCCTATGTCACCGAGGTAGTGCGCGAGGACGAGCGCGACAAGGCGGAGAAGGAAGCGTTGGACGTCGTCGCCGCTGAGCGCGCCGCCGAGGACAAGCAGCGCGCGGAAGAAGGCAAGCGCGCCAAGAACTGGGAGACCAAGACGGCCCAGAAGCAGCAGGAAAAGCGCGTGGCCGAATACATTGAGGAAAAGCTCAAGCCCCGCACCGCTTCGCTCTTTAGCTCGATGGAGCCCGCCACAGTGGGTCTTGAGGATGCCCTGCGGCTGCTTTCGCTGCCGCGGGAGGTGGGCAAGGATGATGACGGCGAGGTCATCACCGCCCAAAATGGTCGCTACGGCCCGTACTTGAAGAAGGGGAATGATTCGCGTTCCCTGGCCAACGAGGAGCAGATCTTTAGCATCACCCTCGAGGAGGCACGCCGCATTTACGCTGAGCCGAAGCGTCGCGGTCGGGCGGCGGCACAGCCCCCGCTCAAGCAGTTGGGTGATAATGACGTCTCCGGCAAGCCCATGACAGTCAAGGACGGTCGCTTCGGCCCCTATGTCACCGATGGCACCACCAACGCCTCCTTGCGCCGTGGCGACGATCCTGAGCGCCTGACCGACGCCCGCGCCAACGAGCTGCTTTCCGAGCGTCGCGCCAAAGAGGCCGCCAACGGAGGCAGCGCCGCCAAGCGCAGCACCAAGAAGGCCGCCAAGAAGTCGACGAAGAAGACAGCAAAGAAGTCCACCGCTAAGAAGTCGACTAAAAAGTCGAGAACGAAGGCTACTAACAAAACCACGAAGAAAGCCACGAAGAAAGCAGCACCGGCCAGCGCCCGTTCCTAGGACCGAGCCGCCATGACCATGAGTGTTTTTGAGTTTCGCGCGCGTACCCGGGAGGGCGCCAGCGCCCTAGTACAGGCGGTGAAACGTTCGCCCGAATTGCTATCGCCGCACGCGCAAGTAGCACCACTTGGTGTCGCCGTGCTGGCTGCGGCCGGGGCACAGGTGGCGAAATTGCGCCAGCCCTCGCGTCCTTCCCGTGCCGCCATTGCCGCGGTTGCGGGCAGTTACGCCATCTACTCCGTGTTGCTCTGGCGTCGCGGTGCGCGCAACGATGCCCGGGGTTGGGCTTTGCGCGGCGGCGTGTGGGCTGCAGGGAGCGCGTTGGCTGCGGCCCGAGCCAAAGTCGAATCTCGAGAGGCGGCAGCAGACAAGGCGGCGGTGATGATAGGTGGTGCAGCCACCGCCGTCACCTCGGCGCTGGCAGGTGATAAAAAGCTACGCACCCGCACTAGCGCTGGCGCGAGCCACGGTGCGAATCTTTTGCTGGCCTCCGAATCGCTGACGTATCTGCGCACGCTCCTTGAGGCGACACCGCAGGCTAAGGCCGTGGCTTATGCCGCGCTTGGAGCCCAGGTGCTAGGGCAGTTCCTGCTTGTCGACGCCCTCTTTCACACCCCCCGGCGCTAGCCGTGGAGTGGGTTCTGGGCGCATAGTCTTGCCATAAGACACCCGGCGATGCAGCCACTCGAAGGGGCCGGGAAGCCCACGGGCCTCGAGGATGCAGGCCAGAAAGAGGGTGATAAGCCATACGCCGAAGGCGATCGCCATCTGGCCGGCCGCGCCGAATTGCGGGCCGAAGTTGAGGGTGAAGGGATAAACCAGCGCGAAAAACAGCACGGATTGTCCAAGGTAGCCGCTCATGGAGCGCTTGCCCAAAGCAGCTAGAGCCCATAGGCCGCGGGGCAGAGTTGCGCCCCCACTGACGCGCTCTTGGACGCCGTGGAGGGCCAGCGCTGTTGCAGCGAGGATGGCTGGGCCGGTGAATACTCCGAGGAAGGAGTTGGCCATGAGCCCGGCGGCGGCGAAGGACTCGGGCACGACCCCGATGGAGCCAAGCCCCCACGGAAGGCCGACAAGCACGATGACGGCGCAGCCGGCCACACACCAGGAGATGAGCTGGGTGCGGTGGGAGGCGACATCGCCAAGCGTGCCACGACGCGCCCACACGAAACCGATGATCATCAGCGGCAGGTAGTTAAAGAAGACCAGCGGGGTGCCCGCAAGCTGCAGCAGGAAGAACATGAACTGGGAGCCAACGAGGTGGGGATAGGAGGAAGTGTCGACGGGATCCCCCATGCCACCGGCGGAAAAGTTCACCGCTAGGGAGGGTTCTACGTAGCCCAACACCCCAAAGCCGAGGCCGGCGAGTCCCGTGAGAGCGAGCAAAATCCACGCCACGATCATCAGCGCCCTATCGGAGAGGGGGAGGAGTAAGGCGAGGAGGATCCCAGCTAGCCCGTAGAAGATCATGATGTCGCCGTAGAAGAGGAATATGCAGTGTACGGCGCCGAAGACGAAGAGCCAGCCGTAGCGGCGGATGAGGACACGGCGAGCGCGGCGCAGCGGAAACTCACGTCGCCACAGGCTCAGCGCTATAAGCCCCACACCGAAGCCTAGAAGCGTGGAGAACATGGGAAGGCCGCGCACGTGAACGAAAAGGGCGGCGAATAACACTGCGGCCTTATCGAGGACACTATCGTTGATGATTCCGCCGAAATGGCTGGCAGGGCGGTCGTGGGTGATAATCCATGCGGCCGAAACATTGGCCATTGCGATACCGAGCAGAGCGAGGCCGCGGGCGACATCGGGCACGACCAAGCGCGGGCGGGTGGGCGAGAGCGAGGAAACCTGCGGGGTACTCATGGGTTGAATGGTATAGGAGTCAGCTCCCCAGCGGCTATTGCTCGGCGCGGTCAGCCAGAGTGGGGCGAATGGGGCGGGCCAGCTGCGTCATGCGACGGCGCCCACGCAGCTCAATGGATTTTAGATAGGTCCAGCGCGCTTGTTCCGCCTCGTTGGCGGTCTTGAGCGTGGCGGCGTTGGTGAGCACTTGGCCGGGGGTGTCCTTGGCCAGCTCCGTCAGCCGCGCGGCCTCGTTGACGGCATCCCCGATGACGGTGTACTCGAAGCGATCAGCGCCGCCGATATTACCCGCGACGACGTGACCGGAGGCCACCCCAATACCAGCCTGGAGCTCGAGCCCGCGCAGCTCTTGACGCAGTTCCCGGGCGGCCTTGAGGGCCATGGAAGTGGAATCGTAGACGTTGAGGGGCGCGCCGAAGACCGCGAGCGCGGCGTCACCTTGAAACTTGTTGATGATGCCCTTGTTGCGGTGGACCACCTCGACGACGTGCTCGAAGAACTTGTTGAGCTCCTCGACGACTTCCTCCGGGGTGTGGTTGACAGCGAAGGTGGTCGAGCCGATGACATCGACGAAAAGGACAGCCACCTTGCGGTCCTCGCCGCCCAAGACTGGGCGCTCCTCCAAGGCGCGCTGCGCCACCTCGGTGCCGACGTAGCGGCCGAAGATGTCGCGCACGCGCTGGCGCTCACGCAGCCCGCGCATCATTTCATTGAATCCGGATTGCAGCACGCCCAGCTCAGAGCCGTCATAAATATCGACCTCAGCGTTGGTCTCCCCGCGGCGCACGCGGTTGATGGCGTCTTGGAGTTCCAGGATCGGATCGACCACGCTCATCATGGCAAAAATGGTGCCCATGAGCCCCGTGCCCAGGGCCGTTAGCGCCAAGGCGAGGATGGCGGGGATGATGTCCGTTGCATCGTCGGTGAAGTATCCGGCCCTTTGGCCAATGAGCACCAAGACCACGCCGATAAGTGGCAGCCCGGAGGTCATCAGCCAGGTCGAGATGAGGCGGTACTTAATCGGCGGCTCGAGGGTGGAATCCTCGAAGCGGCGGGCCACGGCCGTGGCTGCCACCGGGCGCACGAGGCGCTCTGCCTGCAGGTAGGTCAGCAGAATGACCAGACAAGCAGCTAGCGCGGCGGAGACGCCGACCACCACCGCCAGCTTGCCGGAATCCGAGCCAGCGATGACCACGGCCAGGATGATGCCGATGAGCCAGACCAAGGCTGCGACCCCGGCCTGATACACCGGGATGCGCAGGACGAGATTGCGCACCATATTGGGATCGTGCGCGTCAGGGTTGCGCTGCCAGTCTAGGACCGGGCGAAAGAGCAGCAAGGTGACGGTGATGCCGATGATGACGGCGAAGACCACATAGAGCACCCCGATGAGGACGAGGTTGGGGATCTCCGTGGTGAAGTCCCGGATCTCCGGCATAGGCAAGAAGAAGCCCACGAAGGTCATGATGGCTACCGCGCCGATGATATTGGAGCCCAGAACGAGCGCCGCGTACATCGGCCATTGGGTGCCCATTAGCCAGCGGGCACCACGCAGTAGTCTGTTCATGATCACATACTTTAGTGACACCAGTAGGCTAGAGCGAGTGAATGGCGAAAGCGTTGCCCATCTACTGGCAGATACCCCTGGGGTTGCCCGGGTGATCCTCGGTGCAGCCGCCGCCGCGCGGGGCGAGGCGGGCGCGGACCCGCGCGCCATGAGCCACTCCTGGCTCTTTAGCGGCCCTCCTGGCTCGGGGCGCTCCAACGCCGCCCTCTACTTCGCTGCAGCACTCATGTGCACCGGCCCGGAGCCGGGCTGTGGGCGCTGCGAGTCCTGTGTGTCCATCCTTGAGCATCAGCAGCACACCGATCTAGTCTACGTGAATCCGCAGGAGCAGTTCATCACCGTGGATACCGCGCGCCGGGTCATCGAGCGCGCCGCCACCATGCCCACGGTCGCACCCTGGCGCGTGGTGATTTTCAACAACGCCGACCGTCTCAACAACCAGGCGGCCAACGCCTTGCTCAAGACCGTCGAGGAGCCGCCCGTTCGCACCGTGATGATTATGTGTGCGCCTTCGGAGGACCCGGCGGATTTCTCGCAGACCCTGCGTTCGCGCTGCCGGCATCTTTATATTCCGGCGCCGTCGGTGGGCGGCATCGTCAAGCTGCTGGTGGCTCAGGGCGCGAGCGAGCACGACGCAAGGCTCGCGGCCGTGACAAGCCTGCGCCACGTCGGGCGCGCCCGCAAGCTCGTGGCGAGCCCGCAGGTGCAAAAGCGCCGCGCAGTGGCCATCAATATCGCCGAGGAAGTATTCCACGGCTCGCAGGGTTTCCAGGCGGTTTCGGGCCTTATCAAGCTTGTCGAAGCCGAATCCAAGTCCACCGCCGCTAAATCCGATGCCGCAGAGTTAGAAAAACTCCAGCAATCCTATGGCGTAGGCGCCAAAGGAAAAGGCGCCGCCAAGGCACAGCGTGAGGCGCGCACGGCCGTCAAGGAGCTGGAGGGCCTGCAGAAGAAACGCGCCAAGCGCCGCATGATCGACATCCTGGATCTTTCCCTTATTGATCTCTCCGGCATCTACCGCGATGCCCTGATGCTCAAAGTCGGCGCTGAGGTGGAGATGACCCATCCGGATTTCAGCGGCCTGGCGGGGGAGTTGGCCGCCCGAGTGAGCGAGGAGGGCCTGCTAGATTGTCAAGCGGCCATTACTTTCTGCCGCGAGCAGCTGACGCAGAATGCCACCCCACAGGTTGCCTTCGACGGGCTCATCGGGCGGCTGCGTCGCGCCTGTGGAACGCGCTGATTTCTTATCTTTCTGTTACCTAGGCTAGAATCCTCAAGTGCTGCATTTTAGGCCCTTTCGGCCTAGAGCCCAGCGTTGCCGCCTTAGCTCAGTCGGTAGAGCGTCTCACTCGTAATGAGAAGGTCGCGAGTTCGATTCTCGCAGGCGGCTCAAGTAAAAGACTAGGACACAGCCGCTTTCCTAAAAAGGAGGGTGGCTTTTCCTATCAGGTTTATGTTTTGGGGTGCTGGAAGTCGCCGTTAGGCGGTGTTGTCCTAACGGCTCGTGTGCGGGGGCTGCCAGACTATCTTTCCGTCTTGGCGGGTCAGGCGCCCGCGACGTGGCGGCGCATTCGGATCATCGTTGTTGGTGCCATTGTGATAACTACACAAGGTCACTAGGTTGGCAACGCTCGTCTCCCCC